>NZ_JAJWTS010000003.1:26424-127210 GCF_021632165.1 Candidatus Avelusimicrobium fimicolum | reverse complement strand
CAATAAAATCATACAATATGTGCAAAGAGGTTTCTGAAGAATTAATGAATAAGTGGCAAACGGCAACAGATTTACAAGATTATTGCCACTCTATTGAAAATATAAAAGGCTCTATTCGTTTTGAGGAGAAAGATTTGTATTTAAAAATAGACACATACTATACAAATGTTTGTCAAACACTGAAATAATATTCTTAAAAACACCCGGCCCGGGGCGGAAAGCCTCGGGCCGATGTTTTTGTTGATTTCGTTTCGCAAGTTCCGCAATTTAAAGCACTAGAACTGCAACATTTTTACATAGTCTTTTAAGCGTTTGTTAATGTCGCGCTTGGTTAAGTTGGCCAGGCGATCCACACTGAAAGATTCTATCGTAAACGAGGCCATCACGTTGCCAATCATCATCGCGCGCTTAATGGCCTGCAAGGAATTCCAATTTTTCAGGCTCGCCAAGTAGCCCGTAAAACCGCCGCCAAAGGTATCGCCCGCCCCGGTGGTATCGTGGACGTGCTCCAAGATAAACGGCGGCAACTGCGCAATGCCCTTTTTGCTTACCAGCATTGCTCCGTTGGAACCCAGTTTAATTACCACATATTTTACCCCTTGCGAGAGCAAAATTCTGCCGGCTTTAATCAGGTTGTATTCGCCCGTTAATTGGCGCGCTTCGGTTTCGTTTAAAAAGAAGATATCTATCTTTTTTACTACTTCCAGCAGTTGCGCTTTTTTAGACGAAATCCAATAGTTCATCGTATCGCACGCCACCAAACGCGGGTGCTTGACCTGCTTTAAAACAGACAGTTGGAGTTCCGGGTCAATATTAGCCAAAAACACAGCCTTGGCATTTTTTTGCTCGTCGGTTAATACCGGGTTAAAGTTTTGGAATACATTTAAATCGGTAAACTTGGTTACAGCCGTATTAAAATCTTTATCGTAACTGCCGCCCCAATGGAACGTTTTTCCCTCTTTTACCTCTAAACCGGAAAGGTCCACCCCGCGTTTAACAAAAGGGGCGCGGTCCGTGGAAGTAAAATCCGTTCCCACCACGGCCACCACAGACGGATTGGAAAAATAACTCGCGCAGACGGAGGCATAACTTGCCGCCCCGCCCAACACGCGCTGTACGCTTCCGTTGGCGTTTTCTATCGTATCAAAGGCTACTGAACCTACTACCAATACATCATTTTTCACGGGTTAATCCTGTAAGAAAGTTTTAATTTCCACTTCGTTATTGAACTGGTCAAAAAACGCCTTTTGGGCCGTTTCCATTTTGGTTTCCATTAATTGCAGGGCAAAATCGGCGCGGTTCTTGTCAAAATTCTTCATAGAGCCGTGCTGTGTTTTATAAGCATATTTAATTTCTTCGGGCGTTAATTTATAAAAGGAATACAGCACCCCGCGGAAGCGGTCCGCCATTTTACCTTTGCGCAACTGCGCCTCAAACTCGGCCGGGGTTAAACCCAAGGTACGTTTGAGCGCATACTCGTATGCAGTTTTGCTGAAATAACCGTTCTGTGTAAAGAAAGGAGAGTTTTTAATATCGTAGGCTACTTCGTAATCGGACACGGCCAACCCCGATTTTTGCGCGGCCTGGTTCAATACTTCTTCGCTGATAAGCGCGGCCAACATCTGCTGGCGCAAATATTTCATTGTATCCTCGTCCACGTCAATACCTTGGTTACGCAAGGCACGGGCGCGGTCCTCCGCCACGCGGTAGAGTTGGCGGTAAGTAATATCCTCGGAACCGACTTTGGCGGCGGTACTGCTGAAATTACCGCGGCGGTAGGCATCTGCCCCTAAATACACAATGCTTCCTAAAAAGAAAGCCAACGTAACAATGAGAATAATTTTTTTATGCTTAATCAGAAACGAAATCATATGCAAAACTCCTGTTGTTATTTAGATTCTTCCTCGTTTTCTTCGTCCTTGCCGGCGGCTTCGTCCTCTGCTCCGCCAATGGTGCATTGTCCGTCAATGCGCCCGCCTTCTTCCACAATCATTTTTTTAGCGCGGATATCTCCTTTAATAGAAGCCGCAGAAGAAATTTCCAGCATATCGGCACACACATTACCTTCAATCACACCGCCGCAAACAATAATTTCCGCCGTTACATCACCCACAATTTTGCCGTCCGTACCCACAATAACGTGGCGGGCATTATCCACAGAGCCTTCCAAGGTGCCGTCCACGCGCAGAGACCCCTGCACGCTTAACGTACCTTGAAAATAACACTCCGCACTGACAACGGAAAAATGTTCACCGGACGAAAAATCCGAATCCTTCTTCAAAAACCCCATAAACTCCTCCTAGAATTATTTAAAATAGTTGCGCGGATTAACGGCTTGTCCGTCTTTCCACACCTCGTAATGCAAATGCGTGCCGGTGGAACGTCCGCTAGAACCCATAGTGGCGATTTTATCGCCGCGCTTGACCACATCACCCGCCTTTACGCGGATACCCGTGGTGTGGGCATAAAGCGTGGAATAACCAAGCCCGTGGTCCACCAAAATAGCCTGTCCGTAACTGGGAACCCACCCCGCGTGGCGCACCACACCGTCCGCAGTAACCACAATCGGGCTGTCAGGCTTACCCGCAAAATCAAGTCCGTTATGACGTTTGGTACTGCGGTGTCCGAACGGGTCCAAGCGGTAACCGAAGCCCGAACTGATACGGGCAGAAGACGGCCGAATAGAGGGCGTAGAGTTCAACCCCTCGCGGCGGTTGGCAAAGTACCAAGCAATCTCTTGGAACGAAGCCAAGCGCGTTTTGGCCGCATCTTCAATCACATCAATATATTCCCCAAACTCATCTGCATCTAACTCGGTTAAATCTTTATCCCACATTTCTTTAAAGCGGGCATTTTCTTTTTCTTTGGCGGCTTCCCACCCTTTGGGTAAATTGATAAACTTCCCGCCGGGCATACCCAGCATTTGCCGCATTTGCGTATCGGTCGTGCGGGTAAGGTCCAAGTATTTGCGTCCGCGCTCCAACTCGTCGGCAATGAGTTTCATTTTTACACGCATTAAATTGTTTTCGGCCTTGGTAATATTATAGTCGTATGTGCGGATAAAAAAAACAAAACCGTACAGCGTAATTACCAGCCACAGCACAAACACCAACACAAGCGTAAGCACGCGCACTTTAAATTTTTTAGAGGCCCCCAGGCGAGGCATTATCAAAATGTCCACCCGTTCCCCCAGCGCACGCACCAAATGATTGATTAATTTACCCATCTTTTGTATTCTATCATATACGGAGCCCGCACGGGCAGATTTCAATGCTTTAAGGAGAAAAAGATGAAAAAGATATTTTTAGTAATGGCAGCAGCCCTTTTGGCCACCGCTTGTATGCGCTTGCCGCAGGTGCCGACGCTGGGAGAGTTCACTTTACCCATTTCCGGGCAAAAAACCGAGTGGGCCTCTACCGATTACGAGGGGAAACCCGTCTTAATCGTATTTATGGGGTCCTGGTGTCCGTATTGCAAAATGGCTATGCCGTTTATTGATGCCGCCAATGAAAACTTTGGAGGGCAAGTGGAAATTGTGGCTGCTTTCTTAGATGATACCCCCGAACCCGTAGCCAAAGCGGTAAAAGAGCATAATTTTAAAACAAAAGCACTCTATAATGCCGGGAATATTGCCGAAAGTATGGAAGTAAGCGGTCTCCCGCACGTAGTGATATTTGACAAAAAGCACAATGCCGTAAAAATGTGGGAAGGATTTTCCCCCAGTTTGGGACAAGAAATACACGATTATTTAAAGAAAATCAGCAAATAACCCTCACCCGCCGCAATCCGGCGGGTATTTTATAGGAGACAATATGGAAATTTTGTGCGTTATTTTAGTGCTGGCCTGCTTGGGGCTGTTTATTTGGTTAGCCATCGTGCAGGGCAACGTAAGCGACCTTGCTTGGAAAATCGGTAAACTGGAAAAGAAACTGGCGGAATTACAAACCAACAAAGAATTTACCAAAACCAGTAACGAGACCGTTCAACCGGCTCCGTTACCGCCCGCGCCTGTGGCAGAAAAGCCAACCGACACGGTGGCTCCGCAAGAAATAATCCCCAAACCCCAAAGTGAATTTACCATTGTAAAACTATTTTCTTGGATTGGCGGCTTCGCCCTGCTGCTTGCGGCAGGCTTTTGGGTAAAATATGCTCTGGAAAATAACCTCATCTCGCCGCAAATGCGTATCGGCGCGGGGTTACTCTGCGGGCTTACCCTGTGGGTGTGCGGGCTACACCTTAAAAACCCAGGTTATAAAACCACGGCCAATACCCTTTGCGGCTGTGGGTTAGCCATTTGCTACCTGATCGTTTTTGCGGGGCACGCGCTGTATCATTTATTTGGGCTGCCTTTTACCTTTGGGCTAATGGCGTTTACTTCCTTGGCGGCCTTTGGCACCGCCTTTTATAAGAAAACAGCCTACTTGGGCATCCTCGCCCAAATCGGCGCGTTTTTAACGCCGTTTTTATTCTCTGCATCAAACCCCAATTTGCCCTTATTGCTTGTTTACTTTGTTGGTGTAAACATAGCCGCTTTGGGCACGGCCTATTTACAAAAATGGAACAAGCAATTCATCGTTTCCGCTATCTTTACGGCGTGCTGTTTGCTGACGGTTCTTGCCGATATAGATACTCCCGGCGCGCAACCGAATTTAATCGCGGGCTTTATTACGCTGTTTGCCTGTTTTTATACGGTTGGGGCCGTGCTGTTAAAAGACAGCCGCATTTTAACCGCGGGCTTTATCGCTCTTACCATTTGTCTGTTTACCTGTCCGGACAAACCCGGGGCACACCTTTCGGCAGTAGTGGTATGGACCGCTATCACCCACCTGCTTTTTGCCGCAGTGCCCTTTGCATTTAAAGAGCGTTTTGCTACGGATAAACTGGCGTGGGGAACCGGATTGCTTGCGGGCGTTTGCCTGTGTTGCTTTTTACAACACCGTTTGGACCTGTCTAACGGACTTATTCCGTGGATTTTTGCCGTCATTTATAGTGGCTTAACGGCCTATGTGTGGCGTTGGGACACGCTGGGCAACGAACACCAAAACAAACGGCTGGCTTGGATGCTAGGAACGGTTGTCCTATTTTTGACATTTGGCATTGCCTCCCAGTTTGAAAAAGGCTGGCTGACCGTGGTACTTGCCTTGGAAGGGTGTGGGCTTATATGGCTCTACCGCCTGCTTTATGTAAAAGCCCTGATAGGCTTTGGCAAGTGGCTTTTAATTGCCGCCACTGTGCGCTTGGTCTTAAACCCGGCGGTATTAGATTACTATACGAGCAGCAACATTTGGAACTGGTTTTTGGCTACTTACTGCGCTTGCGCGGCCGCTATGTTTGCGGCGGCCAAGGGTTGGCCACAGCCTGAAACGGGCCACACCCGCGCGCTTTTACAAGGGCTTGGCGGACTTATTTTATTTGCGCTGCTTAACATAGAAATTGCAGTGGCGTATTCCAACGGAGGAATCCTGCATTTTGATTTCTTTGGAGAAGTTTCCGCCGCCGCGGCCTACACATTGGCTTGGGCGTTAAGCGGTGCGCTGTGCTTGTGTTTTGCACTTAAACAAAAGGGCACTTGGCTGACCAAATCCGGCCTTATCCTTATCGGTGTGGCCTTAGCCAAACTGTTTTTATGCGATGTGTGGAAATTATCGTTAGGGGCACGGATTATCACACTTATTGGCGTAGCACTCGTACTGCTAGCGATGTCTTTCCTCTACCAGCAAGTGCGGCTAAAAATAAAACAACAAAATCTCCGCTAAAAATTTGGCCCGGAGCAAATGCCCCGGGCCTTTTTATTATTTAACCAAATAACAATTATAACCGCTTTCGGTGGAGCAGGTTTCTGCTTCGCTGTTTGTCAGCCCTTTGCAAAAGGTATTGCCCGCCGTATCGCCCTTGGGAGTGTGGCAATAAAGGCCTTGCCCCGGCAAAACAATAAGCCATCTTCCGCTATATTGCCGACGGCTAATATGCGGCACTCCGCCCACGCCAAAATGATATGTAAAATTTTTAGTAGTATATTGCGTTCCGGCCGTATTTCCCGTACCGGGAAGTGTAATATCCAAATCATTATAACTGGTGGCATAACTGCCGTTTGCCATTTTATAGACTTCCTGTGCCTGATAAATAGACTTTCCCACCGCCAGGGCTTCCGTCCAACGGCTTTTTTCTACGGCTTTTTCGTACTGTGGCACAGCAACCGCCGCCAAAATACCAATAATCAATACCACTACCAACAGTTCAATGAGGGTAAAACCTTTCTTCATATTTTCTCCTTTTGTTTTTGGAAAAAATATAACAAAAACGGCTGTTATATTTGAGCCATTCCGAGTAACCCAAATACAAACAGCCGCGGTTTATTGCCACCCGAAGGCGGCAATAAACACTCAGCACAAAACCGCCGGGTAATTAGTCCGGCAATCTTGCGCCTAAATCGGCTGTTTTTGGACTCGGAATGTGCATTTTTCAATGCGCGCCGTATTCTGCATACGGTTCCAAAAACAGATTAAATTTTTTAACCTTTACAGGCTTTGTGCAACCATTTAATTATAACAAAAAGCCACGGGTAATTTGCGGATCTTCCATACACAAATAAACGTGCGCTTTGGGAAATGCCTTACGCAAAAGCGGCACTAAAAAGCGGTACGCTTCCACGCGCTGACCGTCGCCATAGCGCATTTTCCCGTCAAAATCCAGCAGGAATTCCCCGTCCAAAATCGTATTGTCCGGAAAACGGTTTTCCACCATTTTTTTAAGTTCCCGGCTAAACCGCAATGTCCCCACGCTAATCCAAGCCACTTTGTCATTAGGCAAAGTATCGGCCATTTCCTGTACGGTGCGGGCATAGTCCGGCTGGTATCCGTCGTAAATAACCACCGGGTCAAAATGAAAACCCAACCGGTACCCGGCCCGGGCCACTTGGCAGGCCGCCGCCAAACGCGCGGATAATTGGGGCGTAAAATGTTCGGCATAGTCCGTAATTTTAGCGGAATTTACCGACCACGAAACAACCACATTTTCGCATCCGCCCGCTTGCAACAGGCCGCCAATATTCACACTCTTGGTTTTAAATTCAAATTGCAAGTGCGGGCGCGCGCGGAAGAACGGCACAATTTTTTGGGAATACCGGGTTACATCATCAAACACCAAGGAATCAGTAAACTCCCCACTGCCGATACGGGGACGGTCAAACGGCCCTTTATTAAAAGAAGCCCCGTCAATTTTTGCCAAAAATTCCTCCACATTGGCCGGGAGTAATACTGCGTGCAAATTTTGGTATTGCTGTAAAAAGCAATATTCACACTCAAAACGGCACCCAAACCCCAAATTAATTAAATTGTAGCCACACCCCGCCGCCGCACACGAACACGGACAAGGCTTTAAAAAATCGTACTTTTCGCGGTGGATAAATAAAGTTTCCAAACGCTTGGAAAAGTTGGGGCTGCCCACTTGGGTTTTTCCGTCCGTTTCCTTAAAATTTGCCTTGGGAAAAGCGGCCCGCGCCCGGTCGGACAATTCACTATCCGCTACCGATTTTTCAATATAGACGGTTTTAGGATAAAAGGGACGGACGGTTAAGTCCGCACGCAAGGCCGGATCCAAATCTAATTTAGGCAGGTAAAACCGGTTTTTTTGCGCGGTCTTAAAATTGACGGGATAGCGCCGCGCCAGGAGTTGCTTTTTTACGCCTTCAAAGGTTAAATTTTTTTGTGCCGGTACGACCGCTTGCGGGGCCGCATTTTCCCTTTTGCAAATTTCATACACCAAGCGTGATAATTCTCGCAGTTTATTGACACCCAAGGCAGGCAAAAGGGCCAGTAAATATTTTTCTATTTCATCAGGCAGGTACACGTTTCTCCCTCCAAATATAATAATTGCTGTGCGGATAATAACACCTCTGCGCCCAATACGTTTTGACGCACCTGTTCGGGCTTTCTGGCTCCTAAAAGCACGCTGGTTGCCCCGGTAGCCAAGGCCCACGCACCGGCCACCGCACCGGGCGGGACACCTAATTCTTGGGCTACATTTTTTACGCGCAAAACAGTTTTATTGGCTTCCTCAAAAGCAGGGCCACGATAACATTTATAAAAATAATTACGGGCATCGGCACGGCGAAAATTGGGGGCTTTTTTATATTTTCCGCTTAATATTCCCCCGCATAAAGTGCCATAACCGATAAAACCTATGCCCCATTTGCGGCAAACAGAAAAAACGCTTTTTCCTTTTTGCGGGTGCAAAAGAGAATATTCGTTTTGTACGCTGGCGAGTGGAAACTTTCCACAGGCTTGGCGCAAGTCATCTGCCGAAAAATTACACACGCCTATATAACGGATTTTACCTTGCTCTTGCAATTTAGTTAAAGTTTCCAGGGCCGATTCTAGCGGGATTTTTGGGTCTAAATAGTGGATTTGATATAAATCCAAATAATCGGTCTGTAAACAGGCAAGCGAAGTTTCCAATTGGCGGATAATAGTTTGCGGGGATAAGTCGTGGTCCGTCCAAGAACCGTTTTTAATAAGGCCGCATTTGCTGGCCAACAGCACTTGCTGTCTGCGCCCTTTTAATGCGCGCCCGAGCAAGACTTCACTTTCGCCATAAATAGGCGCGGTGTCCACCCAATTAATGCCTGTGTCTAGCGCAGCGGACACGGTGTTTACCACATCTTGCTCGTCCGTTATCCCCCAATCTAACCCGCCGCCAAAAGCCCAACCGCCCAGGCCCATAGCGGAAAGTGATAACTCCGTTCGTCCCAAGCGGTTGTATTTCATAAAGCAATCAATACCGGCCGGTTATGCTTGCGGCATACCGAAACTGCCCATCGCCTGGGCGGCCATACCTTGACTATCGCGTACGGCTTTATTGATAACGGCCTTCAAATCTTCGGCGATTTCGGCTTCTCCAAAGTTTTTAATAAGCGCATCCACGCGCACTTCTTTTACTTCCTGCGAGCCGGAAATGGTTACTTCAAACAAATGGCGCGGGCTATCCACTTTAATTACCATATTGTCCAAGCGTTTTTTGATTTCTTCCATTTGGCTTTTAAGTTTCCACAAATCTTTTAATTGTCCTAATTTATCAAACATAATCTCTCCTTCTAATTTTTTATATTGTAACTTTTATAAGTCCGCCGCCGCAAACGTACGCACAAAAACAGCACTGCACCGGACGGTTCTACCGGGGAAAATTTTTTCCGCCGCCCGGCGGTAAATATCCAACTGCAAACGGTATTTTTTTTCTAATAACTGCGGCTCTTGCCCCGGCTTAACCTTATCCGTTTTGTAATCTACAATCCACACGCGGTTGTCTGCCGTTGTTAATACGGCATCCATTACGCCGGATTCTACTTCGCCGTTTTCTTCCAAGTACGAAAAAGGCATCTCACACCCCAACACCCGGCACGCGGAAAGTTCGGCAAATAAAGAACTCTGCGCAAACGGCAACAATACTTCCCGCGCCTCGTTGGCTCTGTGTGGTGCGGCGCATTTGACGCAAGCCAATGCAACAGCCTGTTCGGGCACTTGCTTTTGCGAAAGCATTAATTCCAATGCCCGGTGGCACACCGTACCCAACTCCGCCCCGGCGCGCTGTTCCTCGGTCAGCAAATTAAGGTCAGCCAATTCGCTGGGAGCGCGCAACTGGTCCTCACTTATCCACTTTTGGTAACGGGCCTTGCGCGCGTCATATGCCGCGCGCCAACGCACAATATCCTGCTCCGCGCCTTGGCTGGCGGCACTTTCGTTATGACGGTAACGGAAATTTTCCGGAAGTTCATATGCCTCATAGCAAACAGGAACGGTTAATTCTCCGTCCGTCAATGTTTTGGGCAAGGTTTCCCCGTCCGGGAAGAGGCCCGCCGACACGAACGGAGCCGCCGCTTTGGCGGCATCTTTGCGGGCATCAGCAATTAAAAGCATTTTTTCCCGCGCACGTGTTAAAGCCACATACAGAACACGGACTTCTTCACACTTGCCGTGCTTTTTTTGTTCTTCTTCCAAAAAGGCTAAATTTACATCACAAATTTTTCCCACACGCAGGCCGTGCATATTATACTGCCAGGAAAAAATATGCTTCACCGGATCAGCAGACGAGGAGGAATCTTTTTTCGTCATATCCGCCAAAATGACCACAGGAAACTGCAACCCCTTGGACTTATGTACCGTTAAAACAGATACGGCATCCAACGCATCATCAGCGGTGGAAGCAGCCAAACGGTCGGGATGTTCCTCCAACAGCGTTTGCACATCAGCCAAAAATTGCGAAAGGGAAGCAGGCCCATCCGCCGCATATCCGTCCGCCAGGCCCGCCAAACGTTTTAGATTTCCCAGTGTCCGCTCGCCCTCGTAGGCGGCCGCACACGCTTCGGGCAGAAAAGTATCTTCCAAAATATCGGTTAAAAAATCTTTTAGCCCCCGGCGCCCGGCCAAACGGCTGAATTTGTTCAAAACGGCAAATGCGCGGGCCAGTTTTTCTTCGGTAGGTTTCGCATAGAGGGAAAGTTCCCCGCGCTTGGCAACTTGGTACAATTCCTCATCCGTAAACCCGAACAGCGGACTGCGCAGGGTCCCCGCTAACGAAATTTTATCCTCCGGGTCCGATACGGCGCGTAAAAAGTTCAAAAAATCGCTTATCTCCTGTTTGCGGTAAAACTTTTTGTCCGTTTCCACATTAAAAGCAATACCGCGGCGGCGAAGAGCCTCGGTATAGGGTGTGGCGGTGGTGGCGGCCCGCGTGAGCAGCGCAATATTCTTCAACTGCAATTTGTGCCCGTCAGCCAAGGTCAAAACCCCTACATTTTGACTAATCCAATCCGCAATGCGTTCGGCCTGGTTATCGCGGAAGTCGTCCGCTGACGGCACCTTTTCCCCTTCGGGCGCAGGCACAAAAATCCATTGAACAGCCCCGTTGCGCAGCGTCTTGCCGGTGTAAATGGGCACGTAAGCAGGCTGAAAGGCCGTTTGCTGAATCATCGCGCGGGAACAAACGGAATTGGCTGTTTCCACAATTTCGGGTGTGCTGCGGAAATTCTCCTGCAAAAAGCACTTTTCGCCGCCTTGGCGCAAAATCAAATCGGTAAACAATTCGTAAGCCGTAATATCCGCCCCGCGAAAACGATAAATAGATTGTTTCGGGTCGCCCACTACATACAATTTGCCCGGCTCCAACCGCACCTCTTGCCAGCGGGAAGCGTGCCTGTTTTTAGCCTCAGCCAAAAACAGCAACAATTCCCCCTGAACCGGGTCGGTGTCTTGAAATTCATCAATAAACAGTACATCAAATTTGGCTTTTAACTGCTCCCGCACAGACGGATTTTGCAAAAGTAAATTGCGGGTTTTTACAATCAAATCGTCAAAACTGAGCAACCCTTCCCGCGCATAATCCTGGCGGATAAGGGCCGTAATGTCCTTGACCAAATTATACGCGGACAGGAAAATATACTGTTTTTCGGGTGTGGTTTTGCCCGCAAAATCAATAAGCGAACAAGCCTCCTCAAAAGATTCGTCATCCCAACCTTTGGCTTGGTCCCCCGAATTTAGTTTCACATATTCGCCTGCGGGGTCCGAAAAGGGTTCCCCTTTCAAAAAAGCGGCTGTTCTTTTTAATGATTCCGCCGCCCACACAAGCATTTTTTCCACTTTGCGGGGTTTCTTTATTTCCGCAGAAAAGGACTCCGCCATTTCCTTAGCGCGGGAGGATTTTTCCAAGCACGAAGCCGCCAGTAAATTTTGGTGGGCATAATAATCGTAAGATTCTATTTTGCCGCTGCACAGTTCCGCCGCGAAGTCTTTTAAGTCTGGTAAGGAAATTTCCCCCAACACCTGTTTCCATTGTGCGGCACGCGGAGCATTAAGGCCCAGTTCGCTATCCAAAAAAGCGTTCCAGCGGGCATTAAACAGTTGTGCGGCCTTTTGCCCCGCATCTATTTGGGCATTGGGCGAAAGCCCGGCTTCCAACGGGAACGATTTTAAAATATCCGCGCAAAAACCGTGAATTGTACCGATAGAAGCCCTGTCCAAACGCGAGAGCGCGGCTTCGGCACGCTGTACCAAATCTTCGCGTTGCACCTCCGGGAAATACTTCCGCAAAAGTGCCAGCGTACTGTCTTGCTTTTCTGGTTGTACACCGTCCGTTTTTTGCGGAGTTTCTTCTGACCCTTGCTGTTCTTTGGCTATTTCTTTTTTGACGGCAGACACCAAATTTTGCAGTTTGGCGACAAAGCGCGTTTTAATTTCGGCGGCGGCTTTTTCGGTAAATGTCAGCGCTACCAATTTTTCAACCGGTGTATTTTGCGCCAGCACCGCCAAACACAGGCGGTCAATCAGCAGCGTGGTTTTACCTGTACCGGCTCCGGCCTCCACCACAATATTTACGCCCATACGCGTTTGCGCTTTCAAACGGTCCTCGGTAAAACTCATTTAATCGCCTCCTGTAATGATTTATAGGCCGCACTCTTACGCGCCCGCAAAAGTGATTTGAAACTGTCGCGGCGGCACAACGCGGCATACGGACAATATTGGCATTTTTTCTCTTTATCATCCGGATTGATAAAGAAAATTCCGTTTTTCACATAATCTGTCAGCAATACCAAAAACCGGCACGCACGCGGCAAAACATCTTCAAACGCGGCGGGAGGTAAATCGCTCCGGTGGTATTTGGGGCCAATAGCCAACAGGCAAGACCCTGCCGATCCGTACCCTTTCAGTTCCTGCATTTGGCGCGCAAGCAATACATACACAAAGGGCTGAAAAATCAGGTGCTTAAAAATATCAGAAGCCAAATCTTTCGTACCCTTGCGGGAAGATTTATAATCGTCAATGCGGAAAAGTTTATGCTTTTCATCCACGTCCACACGGTCAATAATTCCGCGCAAGCGCAAAGGTAATGCGGCAGAAGGCTCCAACGAAACGGGAATTTCAAACTTAGCGGGTACAAAATCGCCTTGGTCGTGCAAATCATCCAGCACAAAGTTACCCAGTAAGTCCTTAATATCTTGCAACAAAAGTTCCCACACTACGGGATAAATACCGAATTGGCGGTAACTGTCCGCGCCGTAATGTTTTTCAACCGCTTGGTTTAAATACTCCAAGGCGGCTTCATCAAACAATTCGTGAGTGAGACCGCGCTGATACAGGTCCTCGTAAAAATCCTTTAAAATTTCGTGATAAACAGTTCCGCGCATATTAGGCGGAAGTTCCTGGCGGCTTAACGGGTCGTCCTCTTGGCGCAGTTTAAGCCCCTTTTCAAAAAAGATACGCATCGGACATTGGCCTAACTTTTGCAAAGTAGAAGGAGAAAATCCTAATTTGTTTTCTTGCGCAAAAATATCGGCACCGCTAGTAATCACGCCGTCATAGGCATTCAACGGACCGTTTTCAGCCAATCCTTCCGCGGCGGCCAACGAATCTGCCATTCCAGGCGTAAGCAGTTGCGCAAGGGCATATTTTTTAACCGCATTTTCCGGGGTAAAAATAAAAGTATAGGAAAGTTCCTTCGGAGTTAAAAAAGTCTCTGCCACAGCGGATAACTTTTCAGACAGGCGGCCGCTGACACGCAAGGTGTCTTCCCCTTGCCAGTTTATAAGCGCGGCACGGGCCAGTTCAGCCAAATAAACAGACGGAGAAATTTCCTTGCCGTCGGAACCGCGCCGCGCATAAAGGGCATAGAGTTTTTCTCTTGCCGAAGATGCCGCCGCAAAAAAGAAGAGTTTTTCCTCATCTCCTCTATCTAAACTTTGGTTAATCCAATAGCCCAGCACATCACGCAAAATATAGCGGTGATAATCACGCAGGACGGGGTCCTCCGGCATTAAAAGCGGAAAAACTTTATCGTTTAGCCCCAGCAAAAATACGGCCTTAAACGAAAGTCCGCGCGCACGCACGGCATCCGTAAACACCACGCCTCCGCGGACCGTTTCGGCCTCGTTAAATGTAAGTCCGCGCACCGCGTCGGACAATTCTTCCAAAAACTCGCCAGCCTGTGCCTGAGGACGCAACACACGGTATGAGGCCAAACTTTGAATACGCTCGCATACTGCGTGATAAATTTCCGCATCCTTTCCTTCAAAAACGGCTGTATCAGTCAGTTCTTCCAGCAAGGCCAATGCTTCCTGCGACAAAACGCCCCACTCCTCCGCGCGGCCTAATTGCTCCAAGCGGTCTTTGATGTGCGTGAGCCACGCTAAAAACTCCGGGTCATAATTTTTTGTTTGCGGGAGCAAATCCTGCCATTGGCTGAAATCCCGGTTGACCAAAGAACGCGAAATGAGCGCGCGCCATTTATTTTTGGAAGTGTGCTTAAAGTATGGCGAGGACACCAAAGATAACACCAAATTACGTTCAAAACCATTTTGCGCCAAAGCAAACAAATTCAAGCAAAAAACCCCCAGCGGATAATGCGTAACCGGATAGGAAAAAGAGGCATTTAGCGGAATACAATTTTGCTTGAACACGCGGCGGAGTTCATCTTGGTATGGAGTTACCGTGCGGGCGATAACCGCAATATCCGCAAAAGAATAGCCGTCCTTTTCCACCAGACGTAAAATTTCCTTGGCTGTAAAAAACAACTCGCCGGAAGCATCGCCTGCGCTGACAATTTGCAGCCCGGGGGCGGGTACTCCTTCCCCGGCAGAAAAAATGCTCTGCGCAGTTTTTCCCAATGCTCCAAAATGTCCCGTTTCCACATTTTCCCCGCCGGAAGACAACCAGTTTGTTTCAAAAAATTTCCGGGCAAAGCGGTATGCCGGGTGGTTCATATACGGCGCAAAAACAGCCCCCAGATAATGCCCGCGCAAACGGTTGACCAACTCCAACTGCCGTCCGGGCATATCATAAAAGCCATAAAATACAATTTGCTGAAATCCTTTTAAAAAGACGGATTTTTCCACTTGCGAAAGTGCCCGCTCAAAAGCCGCCTGATAGGGGCGGTAACCCGGCACCTCTTGTTGGGCTTGCAAATAGCGGCGGTAGAGGCAGTTTAACCAAACAAGGCGCTCCTTGTCGGCTTCCAAGGCCCCGTCGTCCGAGGTGCGTAAATACTCATCCATCACGTCCGGACAGACCAGGGAGTCTTCCAAATCGCGAAGCGAACTTTTAACCGCCTGCACAAATCCGCGCGAAGCAGGATATCGGTTTAACCCCGGCTCCTGCAATAAGTTCTTAATCAAAAAATCGCGCAAATTATCTTGCGGCAGGAGCGGCAAGGTTTCGCCGGGGGCCTCGCCATCCAGAACGGATACTAGCGCGCCACCCGTCATAAAATGAATATTAGCCGCCGCGCCAAATTCCCGCGCTAAGCGTTTTTTTAACTGGTTGGCCACCAAGCCGGAAGAACAAATCACCAGCCACGGTGCCAACATATCCGCACGTTCGGCACAGACGTAACGGACAAAAGCATTTTCCAACGAAATGTAATGGGCGTAAAAGAGTTTCATAAAATTGTAAAATAGAGATATTATTTTATCTTACATTTTTGGAAGCAAATATGAAAACGCTTATTATCGTACGCCACGCCAATGCGTTATCCGGTTGGGAAGCCCGAGTAAATACCGACGCAGAACGCCCGCTCTCGCCAGCAGGCATACAAAAGGCCGGCAAAACAGCCCAAGCCTTAAAAGCCCGAGCAATTGCGCCGGACATCATTTTAACAAGTCCTCTTTTGCGCGCGGTACAAACGGCTGAAACCATATCGCAAACCATAGGCGGACAAATTTCCAAAGAAACTGTTTTAAACGGCCTGCACGCAGACCGCGAAGTGTGCGAATTTTTAGCAAACCAAATGCAGGAGCATAATACGGTAATCGCCGTGGGGCACAACCCCAGTGTAGCCTATGTACTGCATTTATTTTGCAAAGAGATACACCATTTTGCGCCAGGTTCCTTTGCCGTGCTGAATTTTGAAAATCCGCACCACCCCCAATTAACCTATTTCGGAGAATAATCTATGACTATTTTTGATGCTGTTTTACTGGGCCTTTTACAAGCCTTAGGAGAATTTTTACCCATTTCCAGTTCGGCCCATTTAGCCCTGCTGCCGTATTTTCGCGGGATGGAATATCAAGGGCTGGCATTTGACGTAATGCTCCACGCGGCCACGCTGCTCGCCGTACTTTTGTACTTTGCCAAAGATTGGTTTGTGCTCATCAAGGACGGACTTACCCGCCCCACCACCCAGGAAGGGCGCAAATTATGGTACTTAGCCGCCGCCACAGTGCCTGCCGCAGTTGCCGGACTTTTGCTAAATGATTTAGCCGAAAACACTTTTAGAAATCCGCTGATGATAGCCGTTTGCTTAATGGTGTTTGCCTGCTTGCTCGGTTGGGCTGATAAAAAGGGGCGCAAAAATCCCGATACACCCATTTTATTTAGTACGCTAATGATTATCGGCTGTGCACAAGCCCTGGCACTTATGCCCGGCGTATCACGCAGCGGCATTACCATTACGGCGGCACTCCTGCTGGGTTTATCCCGAAGCACCAGTGCCCGGATTTCCTTTTTGTTATCCACCCCGATTATTGGAGGGGCCACTTTACTGGAATTGCGCCATTTGACCCCGGCAGATTTTAATATGCCGCTTTTATGGGGCTTTGTCAGCGCATTTTTAGGGGCCTTACTCGTTATCGGCTGGTTGATGAAATATATCAAAACGCACAGTTTTAATGCGTTTGTTTATTACAGGCTGATTTTAGGCTTGGTAATTATAGCGTTTTACTTTTGGAAATAGCGCAGTTTAAGGCTCAATTATATAAAAGAAATTTTCTCCGCCAATAGATGTTTTACGTGTTCCGCCCTCACTTACACACGCTTTTTGGGCGGCTTTATCGTCGTCATAAGCATAGCATAAGGTTTGGGGTGCATTTTCGGTTTGATCTAACCACATTTCCCAAGCACTGTGCCCACCTATGCAATGCAAACTGCGAGGTACTGACCCCAAACTACAAGTTACTTTATTGGTAATAGACCAAAGTTCCTTATGATTAGAAATCTGATTACCTGGCAGGGAAATATCCAAATCTTCAAAATTCTGCGTATAAGATCCATTAGCCATATAATAAAGTTCTTCCGCATCTTTAAGCGATTTTACCAATATTTTTAATTGCACCAAACGACTTTTTGCCACCGACGTTTCGTACTGCGGAAGTGCCACCGCTGCCAAAATGCCAATAATGAGCACGACAACTAGGAGTTCAATCAAGGTAAAACCACTTGTTGCCGTGCGACCACTTGCACTAATGATGTCATTCCCGAGTGTTGTAGTCGGGAATCTGTCGTGTTTCTTTTTTGATAACAACGGATCCCCGACTAAATTCCTCGGGGATGACGGCAACAACAATAACAAAACAGAAGTAAATTCTTTCATTTTTTCTCCCTTCAAGGCCTTTATATTTGAGCGAAACAGCCTTTTATACGCGTTTTTATACAGCGGATACATCCGGGTACGACCACCGCGATTTATCAAAATTTTAACAAAAAAAAAAAACGAAACAACCCCTTTAAAAAGAACATCAAAAAAGCGGAGCAAAACTTTAATAGTTTTGCTCCGCTTTTCTCTGCGAAAATAAACTTATTTGGCAAAGGCTTTGGCTTTTTCCACCGTGGCACCAATCGTGTCCGCCAAAATCTTTTTTAAGTCCGAGGCGGCCATAACGTCCATACCCGCCGCAGTACAACCGCCGGGAGTAGCCACCTTTTGGGCGAGTTCCGCCGCAGAAAGCCCCGTGCTTTCCAACATTTTAGCCGCGCCGATAACCGTTTGTAGCGCAAGTTCCGCCGCCTGTTCCTTGGGCAGCCCATAAGCAGCCCCCGCCTGCGATAAGGCATCAATAAAATAATATACAAACGCCGGGCCGGAACCGGATACCGCCGTCGCCGCATTAAATACAGGCAAAGAAACCTCAAAGGTTTTACCCAATCCGTCAAATACGCCCATTACTTCCCGGCGGGCGCGCTTGGGGGTTTCCGGCGCAAAGTGGAAAAGAGTTACCCCTTCCCCCAATGACAAAGGTGTATTGGGCATAATACGGATAACGGGCCATTTCGGAAGCACTTGCTGGATTTTTTCCACACTCCACCCCAAGGCCATACAAATAAGCGGCTTGGCATTTACGCCGCTAGCCACAATTTGCTCCAACACAGGCGGCACTTGCGCTGGCTTAACCGCAATAAACAGCCAGTTTGCATCGTGAATAACGCGCATATTGTCCGTGCCTGCTTCAATCCCCAGTTCACCGCGCAGTTTAGCGGCGGATGCTTCCGTATGAACAGAAGCCAAAATATCCTCTTTGGCCCAACCGTGCTTTAAAAGTCCTTTAATAATGGCTCCGCCCATTTCTCCGGCGCCAATAAAACCTAATTTCATTATTTGCTCCCTAATTTTCTATGCGTAAACGGTTTTGCATCCGGCCCCACATAATCGGCCACAATCTGCCCGTTTCCGTACAACTTATATTTATAAATCGTCAAACCGGCCAAGCCTACCGGGCCGCGCGCGTGTGTTTTGCCGGTGCTGATACCCACTTCGGCACCAAAGCCATAACGGTAGCCGTCGGCAAAGCGCGTGGAAGCGTTGTGATAGACCCCCGCCGAATCCACCAAATCCATAAAAATTTGGACCTCGTCGTGATTGGCAGTTAAAATACAATCCGTATGGTGCGAGCCATAGCGGTTGATATGTTCCACGGCTTCCAAAATATTTTTGACCTGCTTAACGGAAAGTTTTTTCTCTCCGTATTCGGTATGCCACTCCTCTACCGGGCCAGCAACCGGGGCCAGTTTTGCGATATCTTCCCCGCCAAACAGTTCCACCCCGTGCTTTACTAAATGTTCCAGCAAGTCCTTTTTAAAGGGTTCGGGCCATGCTTCATCAATCAGCAGGGTTTCTACCGTATTGCAAGCCGAAGGATACTGCGTTTTGGCATCGGTGCAAATTTGCTTTGCCATTTGTACGTCAGCCGAGCGCGCCACATAAATATGGCACACCCCGTCTGCGTGCCCCAACACCGGTATTTTGGTATTGGCTTTTACATACGCTAACAGCGAATTGCCACCGCGCGGAATAATCAAATCAAAATATTGATCAAGTGCCAACATTTGCGCCGATTCCTCGCGCGAGTGAATTAAATTAAGCGCATACGGCGGATAACCGGGCACAGTAGCCAAGGCATTTTGAAGCACTTTGGCAAGCGCATCATTGGTATATTGTGCTTCTTTGCCGCCTTTTAACACCGCAGCATTGCCAGACTTAGCAGTAAGTGCGGCAATTTGCGGCACAACATCGGGACGGGCCTCAAAAATAACACCTATTAAACCAATGGGACAGGAAATTTTATACAGATTAAGCCCCTCGTCCAATTCCGTGGCGGACAACACTTGCCCGACAGGGTCCGGCAGTTCTACCATTTCTTCCACTCCGCGGATAACTGTTTCCAGTTTGTCGCGCGTCAGTTTCAGGCGTTCATAAAGGGCCGTCTTCATTTTTCCGGCTTCCACGGCTTCTTGTGCGGCCTGTAAATCTAATTGGTTGGCCTGCAAGATTTCATCCGCGTGCACCCGCAAGGCACACGCCATTGCGTTTAAGGCGCGGTCTTTGGCTTCCGGCGGCAAGGCACCCAATACATAAGAAGCTTCTTTGGCCTTGGCGGCAATTTCACATACGTTCATACAAATCCTCACAATAAAACAATGTTGTCGCGGTGGACGGCTTCGTCATAATTTTTATAGCCGATTTTCTTGGCGATTTCTTCCGAGCGGCGGCCGGCTATTTTGCGGCACTCCTTGGACGAATAGTTTACAAGGCCGCGTGCAAATTCTTGCCCGGCTTCGTCCAAAATGGAAATGGAATCCCCGGCTTCAAACTCGCCCGCTACGGCTGTAATTCCGGCAGGGAGCAACGAAGACCCCTTTTCACACATTGCCTTTTTGGCGCCATCATTTACGGTAAGGCCGCCCGCCACATTGGTAGCGTAGGCAAGCCACAACTTTTTACCGGGCAAATCTTCCACAGGCAAAAAAAGTGTTCCTTTAAAATCAGGCCCGAATACCGCAGAAACCGCACCCGGTTTTTTCCCATATGCAATAATCATAGCCGCACCCGAACGCGTAACCACTTTGGCGGCTTCCAGTTTTGTTTTCATACCGCCGCGTCCGCGGGAAGAGGCGCAAAAGCCCAAGGCTTCTATTTCCGGAGTAACACCCTTTACCACATCAATCAGTTTGGCATTTTTATCCTTGCGCGGATCGCCATTATACAATCCGTCCACATCACTCATTACGCACAGCAAGTCGGCATCCATCCCGCTGGCAACCAATGCGGAAAGTTTATCGTTATCGCTAAAACACACATTAACGCCTTTTTCTTTATAGCCGCGTAATTCGTTGGTGGAAACGGTATCATTTTGGTTAATCACCGGAATACAACCCAGTTCAAGCAAGCGGTTTAAGGTATCACGCAAACTCAAATAGCGGCTTCTGTGGGAAAAATCATCTTCGGTGAGCAACACCTGTGCCGCCACCACGCCCAACTGTTTAAAACCGTCCTCGTACAATTTCATTAGGCTAATCTGCCCCACCGCCGCGCAGGCTTGCTTTAAAGACACCACATCCGGCGCACTCGTCAACCCCAGGCGGCGCTTGCCCACACCCACGGCCCCGGAGGTAACAATCATTACTTCCTTGCCTTGGGCACGCAAGGCGGCGATATCTTCCATAAAAGAATATAGGCGCGACAACGCCAAGTCGCCGTTATCGGTGCTTAATGCGTTGGTGCCGAATTTAAATACAATACGTTTTGCTTTTTTAATCAGGGTTTTCATAAATTACTGTTGCACGGCGGGTTTAACCGTGGAAAATTCACAACGGTTGTTAAACGGACACACGGCACAATGCTCCAAATTAGGCTCAAAATCCGCTACTTCAATTTTTTTGCCAATATTGATAAAAGTTTCCAAAATTTTCTTTTCGTCAAAGGCTTCAAACGGCGCACTCATCTGTTTGTTAAATGCCACAAAATAAAAGGTGGCTTTGCCTTTTTTCATATTCCAAGCCCGTTGGGCGCCTACGGCATAAATGCCCATTTGCAGGGAATCGGTTACCGGCAAGGATAGGTCCACATCCGTTCCAGTTTTGTAATCAATTACTTCCCAAGAGCCGTCCGGCAGTTTATCTATACGGTCAATCTTGCCGCGCAAGGTCCATTGTCCTTCCTGAAAGATAAATTCCCTTTCGGTGCTGTCCACCGTGGTTTTGCGTTCATATTCGGCTTGGGCATAGGTTTCCAACATTTTTTTGCCCTTTAAATACCACTCCATCTGCTCCCCTGCGCTAGAATATCCGGCTCCCAACCAACAATCGTCGTAATAAGACAACAGTTCCGAGGGGTCGTTGCTTTCTTTGTGATACGCTTCCAACGCACGGTGGATAGACACCCCCAAAGAAGAGGCGGGCACTAATCCCTCGCGCTTGCCTTCTATATATTTGTACTTATACAAAACAGGACATTCCAAATAAGTTTTTATTTTGGAATAGTTTAATTCATATACGTCGCTATACATGGGCAGGTTCGTCCTTTTGAATCTTGGCACGCAGGAAATGCACGAGCGTATCGCCGTATTTTTCTACACGGTAAATTTCCAGCGTGTCCGGCACGGCAAAATCTTCGGTCTTGTGTGTTTGCAGGACAATAATGCCGTTGGGGGCCAACAGACGGGCCTCGGCTACATTTTTTAACGCAGGCTCGGACAAGGCCAACATTTTGTTATTAATGTCGCGGTAGGGCGGGCCCATAAAAATAATGTCGTAGCCTTCGTTGTCGCTATATGCCAGCAGGAAATCAAGCGGCTTTAATACGTCGCCCCGGATGACCTTGGCGCGCTCCGTAAACCCCAAATGTTCCAAATTGCGGTGGATATTTTTAATGCAGGCAGGCTCTCTATCCAGCATTACCGTACGCAACGCCCCTCTGGAAAGTGCTTCCAAAGATACGTTGCCCGTTCCGGCAAACAAATCTAACATCATTGCCCCCGTAATGCGGGGACGCAAAATGTCAAAAAGGGACTGTTTGATACGGTCCGAAATCGGTTTTACGGGCAAATTTTTAGATACGGAGAAAATTCTGCGCCCGCGGGCAGTTCCGGCAATAATACGCATAATAATCCTTTATAACTGTGCAATACCTTCTTTCAAGGCAAAGCGCACCAGTTCGGCCTGTTTGTGAATGCCGAGTTTCTTCATAATATTGTTGCGGTGCACGTGAATTGTATTTAAAGAAAGATTAAAGGTTTTGGCTATTTGTTTACTGCTGTACCCTTCGGCAATTAGTTGCAAAACTTCTTTTTCTTTCGGGGTCAGGCCCGTGGAATCACGCTTGCGGGCCGAGGTTTTACCCAAAAAGCCCTGAACAATGTATTTGGACACTTTACTGCACAAATAAAAGCGTCCGGCGGCTATTTCTTCAATAGCATCTACGATTTCATCAGCTGTGGACACCTTAACGATAAACCCCTTGGCCCCGGCTTTAAGCGATTTTTCCACCGAAACCCGGTCGTCATACATACTCAACATAACCACTTTGGCTTCGGGGTCGTTCTTTACAATGCGTTCCGTGGCTTCTATTCCGTTTAAAAGCGGCATAGAAATATCCACCACATACACATCAGCCGGAGTTTTTGCGGCATAGTCCACCAAATCTTTACCATTGGCAATTTCGGCCACTACTTCCATATTTTTGCCTAATTTTTCCAATACTGCACGAACGCCTTGGCGCACAATGGCGTGGTCGTCCGCCAATACAATTTTTATACTCATTTGTTCCCCCCGTAAACCACGCACGGGCACGACACTTCAATACGGGTACCTTTGCCCGGTGCGCTTTTAATAGAAATAGACCCACCCAACAGGCGCACGCTGTCCTTCATAGCGCGCAAGCCTACTTGGCGGATGGAGCCGCCTTTTAACGGTTTAAAACCAACACCGTCATCCTGCACTACCAAATGGACCGTAAACGCATCACGTTTCAACAACACATAGATATTCTTGGCCTGTGCATATTTGGCAATATTGGTAAGTGCCTCCTGCACAATACGGTAGAGCAAAATCTTTACATTATCGGCTACTCTGGCGGAGTTGCTCGCTGATTTATAATCAAATTTGTATGGAATATGTAGCATTTGGCTAGTATTTTCCAACAGTTCCTTCACCGAGCCGCCAAGAGCGCCGTCATTTTCCAAACTGGGCGGACGTAGTGATACTATTATGTTTTTTACCCGCTCAATGCTATTTTTAATTTGTGTATCCAATTTGGCTATTTCCGCTAATGCCTGTTTGGTATCTCCCTCTTTTACGCTGGCTTTTACCAAACTTAAAAGGGCCGTTAAAATAACTGCTGAGGATCCGATTTCATCGTGCAGAGATTTGGAAATTTCCCTCTTTTCCGCTTCCCGTTCCGCTAACAAAATCTGCGCAAAAGTCTGCGGGGCAACCCCTTCTTTAAGCATATTGGCTTCGTGATAATTTTGGGCCCAATGGGTAATATCCCGCGTGAGCGCCAGAACCGTCGCCACCGTACGCTCTTCCCCGCGCAAGGGGATTAAGGTGGTCTGGTAAAAGAAATGCTTTCCGTCCTTTTCAAAACCCCACTCGTAGTGATGCACTTTTCCTTTCAATGCCTGCTCCAAAGCCTGCAAATGAAGCGGCACCCCGCGTACATCTTCGGCAGAGCAATCCAGCACATTACTAATGGCCGTAATTTGGCGCGTTTTTACGTCAATTAACACTACGGCATCATACCCTTCCACCCCGTGTTTTTTAATGCTTTCCAAATCTTTGGCGCAATAAGCGGTTGCGCGTGTAGTAACCGCGCCAGCCAGTTGCTTGCATTGGAAGCAAAAGCGAGACGGCTTCTGCTTATTTTTGGAAATCGTTTTTTTTGTCATAGACGTCCCCTAATACATCCTATATGATATTCTACTATATTTTGCGTATTTTTCTATAAATAGGGTTCCTGCGCGCATAAAAGGAGAAATCCACCCATATTTGATATAATTTTGTATATGTCTAAACGTTTAAAAAAATTAATTTTTTCCAAATTATTTCTTTTCTCCGCCTTAGCGGGGCTGTTTTTGTTTATTATTGTTTGCGCGGTCTTTATGCGTTTTATTTTTTCCGGGCTTCCGCCTGTGTACGAAATGGAAGAATATACCCCGGCTGTTACCACCAAAGTTTTTGACCGTAACAACAATTTAATTCACGAGTTTTCCATTGAAAAGCGCAGTATGGTGCCCTTGGAAGATATCCCGGTGGATTTGCAAAATGCCGTCGTAGCCATGGAAGACCGGGAATTTTTTTCCCACCCCGGCATTTCCCTGCGCGGTATTTTTCGCGCCGGTTTATATGACCTTATTTCCGGACACGCCAAACAGGGTGCGTCCACACTTACCCAGCAACTTTCGCGCGGCGTCTTTTTAACGCAGGAAAAGAAAATTATCCGCAAAATCCGCGAGATCATTTTGGCTATTCAAATTGAACATCAGTTCAGTAAGCGGGAGATTTTACAGTTATATTTAAACGAAATTTATTTAGGCAGCGGAGCGTATGGGGTAAAAGCCGCCGCAAAAAAATATTTTAATAAAGAACTTTCCGACCTAACCACCGGCGAGGCCGCCCTTATCGTAGGCTTAATTCCCGCCCCGGGGCGCTATAATCCCTTTGCCAATCCGAATCTGGCACGCCAGCGCCGCAACTTAGTGTTAGACGTGATGCAACAGCAAAATTACATTTCTAAGGACGAGTTGGAAAAAGCAAAAGCAGAACCGCTGCCTGAAAAACAGGAACAGCAGGAAGCCCAACCCGGACAATATTTTATTGAGCATATCCGCCGCATTTTGGAACCCAAATATGGGATGGACGTATTGTGGAAGGCCGGCTTGAACATTTACACCACGATTGACATCAAAGAGCAAGCCCTGGCTGAAAAAATAATGAACAAAAAACTCCAAGAATACGATGAACAGGTAGCCAAAGGATTAGGTATTGAAATTGACCCTAATGACGCAGAAGCCGATGTCCCAAATGACGAGGAAGAATCTGCCCCCAGAGAAAACTATCCCCGTTTGCAAGGAGCCTTTATGGTGCGCGACGTCAAAACAGGTGCCGTACGCGTGATGATTGGCGGACGCGGCTTTGACGAAAGCAAATTTAACCGCGCCACCCAAGCCAAACGCCAGCCCGGCTCCTCTTTTAAACCTTATGTCTGGATGGCCGCCTTGCAAAAAGGCTATACCCCCGCCACCTTGGTAAAAGATTTGCCCACGATGTTCTATTATGACGGACGCAACTGGCGCACATTTAACGAAAACTCCGATTTATATTCGTTAGATTTAGCCAAACAATCTTTTATCGCCAGCAAAGATTTTAACGTATGGGTTCCCAAAAATTACGGAGAGCGAAATGAGGGCTGGATTACCCTGCGAAAAGCCTTGGAAAAATCCAAAAATCTGGTAGCCGTCAACTTAATTGATGCTATCGGCGTAAGCGAAGTAGTCCGCGTGGCGCGTAAAGCAGGTATCACCGCCGCATTGCCCCGCGTGCCGGCCTTGGCCTTAGGTGTAAGCGTGCTTACAATGGACGAACATTTGGCCGCGCTCACCACCTTTGCTAACGGCGGCATTCACACCAACAACTATTATATTGAACGCGTGGAGGATGCAAACGGACGCATTTTGGAACAACACGTTCCCATAGAAGAAGCCTCGTTCTCTCCGCAAAACTCGTACCTGCTTATCAATATGATGAAAGGTGTCGTCCAGCGCGGGAGCGGTGCCTATGTTTCGCGTTTGGGCCGCAATATCGCCGGCAAAACGGGGACCACCCAAAGCCACCGCGATATGTGGTTTGTGGGGATAACCCCTCACACTGCCGCCGCCGCTTGGATGGGGTACGACGATGACGCCTCACACGAAAACGGCGCGCGCTTTACAGGCAGTACCACTGCCCGTTGGTGGACCGAAATTATGCAGGAAATCTTAAAAGACGAACCTAACGACGATTTCGCCGTGCCGGAAGGTATTTCCTTTGCGTATGTGAATCCCATTACCGGCAAACTGGCTATGCCGAGCGAACGGAATAAATTTTTGGAAGCCTTTATATCCGGCACCGAACCGCAAAGTTTCTAGCGGTCTTGGGCAGTATTTATGAGCCACGCAACCAAAACGAATTTTACCCGGTACTACGGCCTACCCAACGGAGCCGCTAAGGCCTATTTTGCGTGCCAAACCTATCTAAACCATAATAAAAATGCGGTATTTGTTACCGCGCACGATACGGACGATTTTGACAGCGGAGCCAAGGAATTTGCTCCTCGCGGAGCGGAAACGCTTACCTTGCCGGAAACCGATACCGGACGGATGAGCGCACTCTTTACCCTAATTACCCCCGCCGCCGGGCCGCGTTTGTTAAGTACGCATTACGATACCCTTACCACCCCCTTGCCAAACCCGCAAGATTTTACAAACCGTCTATTTACCGTCCACCGCGGCGACACCTTGCGCCGCCAGGAATTGCTGGACCGATTGGAAAATTCCGGCTACGGGCGGGAAGAATATGCCGAAACCCCCGGCCAATATGCCGCACGCGGGAGCGTGGTGGATATCTTTTGTTTAAACCGCCCGGAACCCTTGCGCCTGTATTTTGCGGGTAACCGTGTGGAAATGATTAGCGCCTACGACCTGGACACGCAAAACACCAAAGAACACGTGGAAAAGGCTGATATTATTCCGCTAAAATTTGAAAACACACCGGCTACTTTGGCAGACTATCTGCCCGGATTTTCCTTTATTTTTGACGAACCGGATAAAGATTTTAATCTTGCCGATTATCCTAATTGCGCGGTTACTTCGTTGCTTCCGTCGGCAGACGGAGTAAATTTTGGCTTAAAAGCCAATATCTCCTTTAATGCCAATATGGACCTGTTAGATAAAGAGACCGCCGATTTGCAGGCCCATAACGTCGTGGTAACTATCTGCTGTTTAAACCGCGGGGAATTGGACCGTATGGGCGAACTGGCCGCTGATTACGAACATTTAAAAAAAGCCGCCTTTAAAATTTCCCCGCTCACCCAGGGTTTTTGCAGTCCGCAGGAGCGTTTTGCGCTGATTACCTCTAATGAAATTTTAAGCCGCCGCTACAATGCCGCCCGCGTAATGAAACACTTTGATATTGAAGGCGCCAAGCGCGTGCGCTTTAAAGAATTACAGGCGGGCGATTATGTCGTTCACCAAGAGCACGGCATCGGCCGTTACTTGGGATTGGAAGTAATGGATAAAGAGGAAAATCCCACCGACTGCCTGATTATTGAATACCGCCGAGGCAGTCGCCTGTATGTGCCTATGTATGATTTTAAAAAGGTTCAAAAATACATTGGGGCCGGAGGCAAACGCCCCACCTTATCTGTCTTGGGCGGAGCAACTTGGAAAGATGTCAAAAACCGCGTAAAAGAAGAAGCCCAAAAAGCCGCCAAGGAGATTTTAAAATTAGAAGCCTTACGCCAAGCCACCCCCGCACCCGAAATTACAGGGGACGAACGCATTGAACAAGAATTTGCCGACTCGTTCCCTTATGTTTTAACCCCGGGACAAGAACAAGCCATACGCGAAACCTTGCACGATTTGGACCTTTCCAAACCGATGGACCGCGTACTGGTGGGTGATGTCGGCTTTGGCAAGACCGAAGTAGCGATGCGCGCCGCCTTAAAAGTGGCTCTTTCGGGTAAACAAGTAATGCTTTTAGTTCCCACCACTATTTTGGCGGACCAGCACTATAAAACATTTTCCAAACGGCTGGCGGGCTTCCCCGTAGTAGTGCGTATGCTTTGCCGTTTCCAAACAGCCAAAGAGCAAAAGGCCGTTATTGAGGAATTAAAAAACGGCATATGCGACATTATCATCGGCACCCACCGGCTGATGAGCAAGGACATACGTTTCAAACAGTTAGGCCTTGTAATTATTGACGAAGAACACCGCTTCGGTGTAAAACAAAAGGAAAAAATCCGCGCTATGAGCGCCGGCGTACACTCCTTAATGTTAAGCGCTACACCAATTCCGCGCACATTAAACCAATCGCTTGCTTCTTTGCGCGACATTTCTCTCATTGATACGCCGCCCCGGGGCCGCACCCCTATCAAAACCGTAGTAACCGCTTGGAATAACGACTTGGCCGCCGCCGCCATTACACAGGAACTGGCGCGCGGAGGGCAGATTTACTATGTTTACAATAGTGTGCAAAGTATGGAATCGCGCTATTTGTTCCTAAAACAACTCGTGCCGCAAGCGCGTATTTGTATGGCTCACGGGCAAATGAACGAAAAGGAACTGGAACAAACCTTATGGGATTTTAACAAGGGCAAATACGATATTTTGCTGGCTTCTACCATTATTGAATCAGGCATA
Source organism: Candidatus Avelusimicrobium fimicolum (assembly GCF_021632165.1). Classification (NCBI taxonomy): domain Bacteria; kingdom Pseudomonadati; phylum Elusimicrobiota; class Elusimicrobia; order Elusimicrobiales; family Elusimicrobiaceae; genus Candidatus Avelusimicrobium; species Candidatus Avelusimicrobium fimicolum. The sequence continues at coordinate 98,784 of NZ_JAJWTS010000003.1, read as the reverse complement.
GACATTACCAATGCCAACACGCTTATTGTGGAAAATGCACAAAACTTTGGGCTCGCGCAGTTGTACCAGTTGCGCGGACGTATCGGACGGGGCAGCACCAAAGCCTATTGCTATTTATTCCACCCGGATTGGCTGCTTAAAAAACCGGCCGAACAAGAGGACAATTTTTCCGACTTGGCAGCCGTATATTGGAAACCCAAAGAAGAAAAGGACCCCACCGAAGAAGCCCGCCAACGGTTAGCCGCTCTTATGGAATTTAGCGATTTGGGCAGCGGTTTCCGCCTGGCCTTGCGTGATATGGAAATCCGCGGCGCAGGTGAATTATTAGGAGTAAAACAGCACGGATATGTAAACGAAGTGGGGCTTAGTTTGTATTGCGATTTAGTAGCCGCAGAAGTAAAAAAATTAAAAGGGGAGCGTGTAGAACGTACCCTGCAAGCCAAGGTAAATTTGCCCTTGCCCGCCTATATTCCGCCCGATTATTTGCCGGATGACGCAGAACGCCTAAAATATTACAAGGAACTTATGAGCGCGGACGAAGCCAAAACCAAAAGTCTTTTAGCCCGCTTACAAGATTTTTGCGGTCCTGTTCCGCCCGAAGTGGAAAATTTAACCAAATTATTTCTGCTTTCTAACCGTGCGGGCAAGTTGGAAATCTACCACATAGATTGGGTGGACGGCGCATTAGAAATGCTGTTTACGCACCGTTTTAAAATGCCACCCGCATTTCCGGGGGAACTATTTAACCGTTTCGGTCCCGGAAACATAGAATTTGTAAAATCTAAAAACGGCGACGGCGTACACATAGCCGCTCCAAAGGGCAAGGACCCATTGGTTTTCACCCAGGAAACGCTGACGTTTTTTGAAACCATTTTACGATAGGAAAAAATGATATAGTATATGAATATGAAATATCCGTTTTTACTTTTATTGCCCTTGGTGCTCGCCGGGTGTCAACAAGATTCGGCCCCTACACGCGCATTACCGGCAGCCCGCATCGGCAAGCAAACCATTACCGAGCAAGACATTAACGACCGCTTGCCGTTTTTGTCTGCCGAAGACAGGGAATTTGCCAAAACGCCGCTGGGACACCAAAATTTGGTGCAAATCATCACACGCGAAAAATTAATTGCCGCCGATGCCCGCGCCACGGGGGTAGCCGACTCGGACGAGTACCGCTCGCTATTGGCCGACAAACGCGCCCAACTGGACCAAATTTATAATGAATTTGCCGCCGACACGTTGGAACGCCTTTGGTATCATAAATTAGAAGAGTCCGGCTCTCTCGCCGTCAGCAACAGCGAAGTGGATGATTACTTTAAAAAATATCCATATGAAATGACAATTAAACAAATTATCGTGGATAATGCCCAAACCGCAGACCAAGTTTTGCGTACTTTAAAAGCCTACCCTTCCCGTTGGAAAGAAATGGAACGCCAATACAGCACTGCTCCGGAGGCTTTAAAACAGTTTTCCTTTATGCCGGGGGAATATCTAGATAATATTGCCGTCATCGCGGCAAATTCTCCTTCGGGAAAGCCGCAAGGCTTCTTCAAAACCGCACAGGGATTTCATATAATAATGAAAACAGGGGAACGCCGTTTGTCCAAAAAAGATGCCGAACCGCGCATACGGGAAGTGCTGAAAAATAAAAAAACGGACGACGTGTTGGACTCTTTAAAAAATAAATACGAGGTTGTAATCTATGAAAAAAGCGAATAAATTGTTTCTGGCCGCTTTACTGGCGGTGTTGGGGATGAATTTACAAGCCAAAGTGATGGAATCTTCCGTCGCCACGGTAAACGGCCGGCCTGTGCTGGCTTCGGAGTATGACAATTACTTGGAAGGCGTTGTGGAACAATACAAAGCCGCCGCGCCGGACTTTTTAAAACAGCCCTATGCCCAAGACCTTTTGGGGCGGGAAGTGTTAAAAGAACTTATTTCCAAGGAACTGTTATATCAAGCCGCCGAAGAAGCCAAAATCCAAGTAAAAGACTCCGAACTGGATGCCGGGCTGAACGAAATCAAGGCCCGCTTTATGGTTGACGAAACCACCGGCAAGCCGGATACAAAAGGTGCAGACAAACGCTTTACCGAAGCACTTAAAAAACAAGGGATGAGTTTAAAGGCATACAAAAATAAACTTTCCAAAGATATTGCCGTGCGCAAATTAATGGAACAAAAACTTCAAGCCACCGTTACGCCTGTGGAAGAAGCCGATGCCAAAGCCCTCTATGCTAATGTAGAAGCGGTCATGAAGAATAACACTAAAAAAATCAAGGCGCTTGAAAAAGAAAACCCTGTTAAACTCAAAGAAGCGCAAGCCATCGCCGCAAAACTAAAACAACTTACCGGCGAGCAAGTGCGTATCGGTCATATTTATTTGGCCACCACCAAAGATATGAAACCCGAAGAAATCGCCAAAAAAGAAGCCCTGGCTAAACAAATTAAAAAAGAATTGGACGGCGGGATGGATTTTTCCGTAGCCGTCAAAAAATACACCGAGGATAAAAATGCCATCGCCAGCGGCGGAGATATGATTTTGATTAAAGGAATCGCTCCTAAGGCCATTGACGACAAAGCCTTTACCCTGGCGGTAGGAAAAGTCAGCGACCCGATTAAAAGCGAGGTCGGCATACACATTATCAAAATTAAAGAAAAACGCGCCGAACGCTCCATTTCCTACGAAGATATTTCGCGCGATTTAGCCCAGTATTTGGCCCAACAGCGCGTACAAACCGCTATGGGTAAATATATTGAAGAATTATATAACAAGGCCGACGTAAAAATTACGAAGACCTTTGAATCGGATGCTCTTTTGAAAGAAGAAGCCGCCAAGCAAACTGATGCAAAAAAAGCCGAAGTGAAAAAATAATTCTTGGCAAAGCCGTACAGATAGTTATAAAATAAAAGGGCAACTTGCTGCTTTTTCCCGAAACTTTATTTTGGAATACGGTATGAAGCCCATAGTTTTGATTACAGCCGGGGACCCGTTGGGGATTGGCCCGGAAGTAACAGTAAAATCTTTAAAGAACCCGCTCGTACAGCGCGTGTGTTTCCCGGTAGTAATCGGGGAGCCTACCTCGTTGGTGCGTGCGGGTTTTTCGGATAAATTAGCCCGCCTGATTGCCATAGATTCTTCGGTCCCGCTGCCGGATAAACCCGTTCCGTCTTTTGCGGGAGGAGAAACCTCCTTTAAGGCGGTTGAACTAGGTATTAAACTGGCCCTTAAAACCAAAACTCCGTTGGTTACGGCCCCTATTAACAAGCAAAGTTGGTCTCTGTACGGCGTCCCCTATACGGGTCATACGGAACTGTTGCGCGAATACGCAGGCAAAGAAGGGCTAATGATGTTTATCAGCGGAGACCTGCGCTGCGGGTTGGTAACGGAGCATTTTGCTGTTGCGGATTTACCCCACTTACTGACGCAAGAACGTATTGTAGCGGCCGGAGTACATTTTAACCGCGCCTTAAAGAAACTGGGTATTCAAAACCCCCATATTGCCGTATGCGCCTTAAATCCTCACGCCAGCGACAACGGCAAATTCGGCACAGAAGAAAATGAGGTAATTGCACCCGCGGTAAAAGCCTTGCATCGCCATAAAATAAAAGCGGTTGGCCCTTTACCTGCCGATGCCTTGTGGCTCGCACACGCATCCGGCCAATACGACGGGCTTTTATGTATGTACCACGACCAAGCCTTACTGGGCCTGAAACTGGCCGCTAAAAAACCGATTGTCCACATCACAGCCGGGCTAAAATTTTTGCGGGTTTCCCCCACCCACGGCACGGCCTTTGACATTGCGGAGCAAAATATTGCCAATCCGTCCAGTATGACGGACGCGATTTTATTTGCCGCCACCCGGCATTTGCCACCCCAAATCTTTTGAAAAATCCCCGCCCAGTATAACCCGGCGGGGATTTTTACAATAAGGCTTATTTTATAAAGAATAAATACGCAAGCCACCCCGAGTGGTAGGATTTTTCCCGCCAAAAATATTTGCACAATAGGAACCCGGCATATTGGTAAATACAACACCAGCCGAAATGCGCTCTACGCAATACATTTCCGAATCAGCCCAACTTGAAGACGTCCCAAGCCCAATACTCCAACCCGCTCCCTTATAAGGCCCCCTTAAACGCCCCAGATAAAAAGCCGTAGCGTTCCCACTAATTTGTAAAGACCAGTCCTGATTAGACCGAGTATCCATTGTGTCAGCAGTATACCATTTTTCATTGCCCGTCCAAGGTATTTCCACATCCAAGTCATCAAAAGATGTGGCATAACGCCCATTAGCCATATAATAACTGGCTTGGGCCGCATATAAAGATTTCAAAAGGGTAAAGGCCTGGGTAGCGCGGCTTTTTTCTACGGCTTTTTCGTATTGTGGCACCGCCACCGCCGATAAAATGCCAATGATTAGAACGACAACTAAAAGTTCTATCAAGGTAAAGCCCGTGGTTGCCGTGCGAAAGATATTCGCGGTGCGGCCACCCCAAGCAAACGTCATTCCGTAAGGTTTCTGTACGGAATCTCGTCGTTTCGCAACCACAGATTCCCGACTAAAACACTCGGGAATGACACCACTAGCACAAGTGGCCGCACTGCTAACAGTACTAAACCCTTTCATTTTTTCTCCTTTGTAAAACCTTTATATTTACGCAAAACAGCCTTTTATACGCATTTTTATACGGCGGACACATCCGGGTACAACCCATATGGAATATCAAAATTTTAACAAAAAAAAAAAACGAAACAACCCCTTTAAAAATAAGTCCTGCGGACGGCTTACCTTTTTCCCCTCAATTGAGTAGCAGAGCCACACTGTTTTTGTAATGTCGCAAGCCAACGAAACGACAACAATAAATAAAACAAGACAGTCATAAAAAAGGGTCTCCTTCTGAACTGGCAGTCCGCAGGGCTTGGGGATCTGTCGTTATTCATAAAAGGTCTCCTTGAATTGGCACTCCGCACAATATAAACTTCCGCCCCGCTTTTCCTCTCGTAAATTTGTTACAATTAGGTATGGCGCACATTATTCATTTTGACGAAATTGATTCCACCAATACCTATTTAAAAAACAATTGCCCGCAACTGGCAGACGGAACCGTTGTTTGCGCCGACAGGCAAACCGCCGGGCGGGGCCGCTTTGACCGCAAATGGATTTCGCAAGACGGAGGGTTGTATTTCTCTGTTTTGGTCAAACCGCAACGAACCGATTTTTTACCCAATTTCACGCAACTTATGGCGGTTTGTGTTTGCACCGCCGCCGAAGAACTGGGCGCAAAAGCCTGGCTTAAATGGCCCAACGATGTTCTAGCCAATGGGAAAAAACTCTGCGGCATTTTAAGTGAAGCCGTGGTAACATCTTCCGGCATTGAGGGCGTTGTTATAGGCGTAGGCGTAAATGTTGCGCAAGAAAATTTATCGCACGTCGGGCAGCCGGCTATTTCCTTAAAGGAACTGGGCATAAACATCAGCAAACAAGATTTTTTACAAAAAGTATTAACGCTGTTTTGGCGGGACTACCCCGCCGTAGTACAAAGTGGCTTTGGCGTTATCCGCCAAGCCTACGAACAACGATTTCCGTACATTGGTAAACAAATATCCGTTAAAAACGGCGCAGCGCCCGTCAGCGGAACGGTAAAAGGAGTATCCCCCCGCGGAACACTCCTTTTAAATACCGCCCAAGGCCCGGAAGAAATATATATAGGAGACCTTATTGTATGAGTGCAGACAACCTGTTGATGCAATCCGTCAATATTACCATAATTGGTATGTTGGTCGTTTTGGCGTTTCTCACCTTACTGGTCGGCATTGTTAAAATGCTGGGCTGGCTGGTGCAAAAAATGGAAAAGTATTTTCCGCAAACCGCAGCCGCTGCGGCCGATAATGCCTTAATTGCTGTGGCTATTGCCGCCGCAAAGAGATTTCAAACTAAATAATTTAGGGGACTTATTATGAAAAAAGTAAACTTTATGCTCACCGCGTTCCGCGACGGCTTTCAGTCCGTCTATGGGGCGCGCGTACTGACCAAAGACTTCTTGCCTGCGGTGGAAGCCGCCAAGCACGCCGGCATTAACCATATGGAATTTGGCGGCGGGGCGCGCTTTCAGGCATTGTTCTTTTATTGCAACGAAAATGCCTTTGATATGATGGATTCCTTCCGCAAAGTAACCGGGCCGGACGCCAACCTGCAAACCCTCGCCCGCGGTGTAAACGTGGTAGGCTTGGAAAGCCAATCCTCCGACGTGATTAATGCACACGCCAAATTGTTTAAAAAACACGGCACCACCACTATCCGCAACTTTGATGCGTTAAACGACGTAAACAACCTCATTTACTCGGGTAAATGTATCCACAATGCGGGGCTCAAACACGAAGTTACCGTAACGATGATGTCCTTGGCTCCGGGTTGGGACCATACGGGCAAAATCCATACCGAAGAATTTTACGAAAAAATCCTCCGCCAAATTTTGGATTCCGGCGTTCCGTTTGACTCCGTCTGCTTTAAAGACGCTTCCGGCACCTCCACTCCGGCCACCGTCGGCAAAACGATTGCGATGGCCCGCAAACTTTTACCCCAAGGCACCACGATTGCGTTCCACACGCACGAAACGGCCGGCAATGCTATTGCCTGCTGTCTGGAAGCCATCCACGCGGGAGCGGACCAGTTGGACTTGTCTATGCAACCCGTTTCCGGCGGCACTTGCCAACCCGACATTTTAACTATGTGGCACGCTTTGCGCGGCACGGATTACACCTTGGACATTGACCCGCAAAAAATCCGCGAAGCCGAAAATGTGTTCCAAGATTGCATGAGCAAATACTTCTTGCCGCCCGAAGCCACCAAGGTCAACCCGATTATTCCGTTCTCTCCCTTGCCCGGCGGCGCGTTGACGGCCAATACCCAAATGATGCGCGACAACGGCACCTTTGATAAATTCCCCGAAGTAGTCAAAGCAATGGGCGAATGTGTAAAATTGGGCGGTTTCGGCACGTCCGTTACCCCCGTTTCCCAGTTCTACTTCCAACAGGCGTACAGCAATGTAATGTTCGGCCCCTGGAAGAAAATCACCCCCGGCTACGGCAAAATGGTTTTGGGCTACTTCGGCAAAACCCCGGTAGAACCCGATCCGGCCGTAGTAAAGGAAGCCAGCGAACAGTTGGGCTTGCAACCCACCACCAAAACGCCGCTTGAAATCAACGACGCAGACCCCAAGAAAGGTTTGAAGGTGGCGGAAGCCAAACTGAAAGAAGCCGGATTGCCCGTTACGGAAGAAAATGTCTTTATCGTGGCCACCTGCGCCGACAAAGGCATTATGTATTTGAAAGGCGAAGCCAAAGTAAACGGTATCCGCTGGGCCAAAGACGTAAAGCCCGCCGCCAACAAAGAAGACGGTGCGGTAAAGGTAACCGTAAACGGCCAGGCCTATGAAGTCGTCTTTGACGGAAATGATGCCGTAGTAAACGGCAAACGCTATGCCGTTTCCACCGCTGCCGCTGATGCCAAGGCCCCTGAAAAATCCGCTTCTGCTGGTACGGGCGCGGAAGTGAAATCTCCGCTTCCGGGCGCAGTGTTGCGCTTGTCCGTAAAAGACGGCGACCGCGTGAGCGAGGGCCAAGAAATCTTGGTACTGGAAGCAATGAAGATGGAAACCCCTGTTTCCGCTCCGGCCTCCGGCGTGATCCGCTTGGCTGTAAAACAAGGCGACCAGGTGCAGACCGGCCACAAATTGGCCGATATTAAATAAGAGGCTTCCCTATGGATATCTTGCAAGCATTAAACCAAATCTGGCAAACCACGGGGATTTACGCTATCTCCTGGCAGCAACTGACAATGATTGCCGTCTGCTGCTTTCTGCTGTGGCTGGGGATTAAAAAGCAGTTTGAACCGCTTTTGCTCGTCCCGATTGCCTTCGGCGGTCTGTTGGCCAATATTCCTATGCCCCCCGGCGAAGCCATCGCCGGGCCAGCCGGGTTCTTGGGTATTGTGTTCAACTTCGGGATTAACTCCGGGCTATTTCCGCTGTTTATTTTTATGGCGGTAGGCGCGATGACAGACTTCGGCCCGCTGATTGCCAACCCGAAAATGGCTCTGCTCGGCGGGGCGGCGCAGTTTGGTATTTTTGCCACGCTTATCGGCGCAGTGGCATTGAGTTACATCCACATCGGCGACAGCCAACTGTTCGCCTTCGGCCTTAAAGAAGCAGCCTCTATCGGTATTATCGGCGGTGCGGACGGTCCGACATCCATTTACCTTACCACACGCTTGGCACCCGATTTACTGGGGGCTATTGCCGTGGCGGCCTATTCGTATATGGCGTTAGTGCCGATTATCCAACCGCCCATTATGAAACTGCTCACCACCAAGGAAGAACGCACCATCCGTATGGAACAGTTGCGCCCCGTATCCAAACGGGAAAAAATTCTGTTCCCGCTCGTAATTCTTTTGATGTGTGCGCTGCTGCTGCCCTCCGCCGCGCCGCTTATCGGCGCGTTGACGTTCGGCAATTTAGTAAAAGAATCTGGTGTAGCGGAACGCTTATCCAAAACCCTGCAAAACGAATTCTGCAATATTGTTACCATTTTGCTGGGTTTATCCGTAGGCTCCAAATTGCAATCGGATAAATTCCTAACCACGGAAACTTTGGGTATCTTGGTATTGGGAATTATCGCGTTCTCCGTAGCCACGGCGTCGGGTGTGCTTTTGGCGAAACTGATGAACTGTTTCAGCAAAACCAAAATCAATCCGCTTATCGGTTCCGCGGGAGTTTCCGCCGTACCGATGGCCGCCCGCGTTTCCAACAAAGTTGGTTTGGAATACGACAAAACTAACTACCTGCTGATGCACGCAATGGGGCCGAACGTGGCCGGCGTAATCGGCAGCGCGGTAGCCGCCGGGGTACTCCTGGCATTACTGGGCAAATAAGTTTTAGTTGTAAAACACCCCGGTTTTTTACCCGGGGTGTTTTTTGTACCACACAATTTAATTTAATTTTTCTTGCAATGCTTGGGCCAACATATAGACAGGAACATCTTTCTGCTCCCCAGGCCATAATAACATTTTGACAGCCGGATCCAAGGGTCTCCAAACGGCAATATTGCCTTTGTAGGGGAACTCTTCTTTTCCCTGGTAAACAGCCACTGTTGAAATATGCAGAGCGCAAGCCAAATGCACCCAAAAGGTATCGGGGGTAAGGAGCACGTTTGCCTGTTGGGCCAGTACGGCAGACTCAAAAATACCCGACGTAAAGGTAACCATACGAGGTAAAAGCGCACGCCCGTTTAACCATTTTCTTAGTTTAGACTCTTGCCCAAGTAAAACAAAAGTATCATTTGGGAAAACCGTGGCCAAGCCAAAAATCTGTTCCGCTGAAAAAGAGCGGTGGCGGCTGGCCGCTAGCGGATTTACTACAATCAATCGCCCCCCCCCCCCACTGCAAGGTAGATAAAAACTGTCCTGCCGCGACTTTCGCTGATTCCGACAATTTTATTTCGTAAGATGTATCAAGCTTTCCTTGATAGCCTAAAAAACGCAAGCACGCTTCATATCGTGCCGTAATATGACACACAGATAAATCCATTGTTGTAGTCAGATTATAAAGCGGATATTGTTGGCGGTTAAATCCAAATGACCAACGCGGTTGTAAAACTTTTAAAAAGGCAAGTGATGCGAGCGTCGGTTTTTCGTCCAAATCCAAATACAAATCGTATTGTTTGCCCCGCAATTTTAGTCCGCACGATATTAGCGAGGCTAATCCTTCCGTCGCAAAATAAAGGGTAGATACCGCCGGATTATTCCGCAAAATAGTCGCATTGCTTTTACCCGCCACTACATCTATATCAGCAGTTGGGAACAACGCTTTCAGCCCGCGCAACAAAACGGACGACACCAACGCATCACCCAATTTATTATCGTTGCGCAAGAGCAAAATTTTCTGCACCTTTTGCGGGTTATATGCGTCAGACATAGGAGCACGACCCAACAGTTTCGCCGCCCACTCGCCCTTTTGCGCACGCAGCCAATTATTTTTACGGTTATTCCACTCTCTAAATGTCATACGGAAATTTTTACTCCCTTTTTAAGACACAAATGCTCCAAAGCACATTGGGCACAAAGCGGTTTGCGCGCACTACACACTTGCCGCCCGTGCAAAATAAGCGCAATGGCTATCCACCCCCAATACTCATACGGAATAATTTTGGTTAAATCTTTCTCCACCTTTACCGGGTCCGTCTGCTTGGTAAGGCCCAGGCGAAAAGCCAAACGCTTTACGTGCGTATCCACTACAATGCCCGCAGGCTTTTTAAAGTAATCGCCCAGCATCACATTGGCCGTTTTGCGCGCCACACCGCGCAAGGAAAGCAAATCGTCCATATTTTGCGGCACTTCGCCACCAAACACTTCGCAAATACGCTTAGAACTTTCAATTAAAGACAAGGCCTTGCTATGGTAAAAACCAGCAGAGTGAATTATTTTTTCCACCTCTTTTAAGTCCGCGGCTGCCAAATCCTGCACGGTAGGATATTTTTTAAACAAATGCGGCGTAATTTGGTTCACGCGCGCATCTGTGCATTGGGCCGACAAAATAACGGCACAAAGCAACTGCCACGCATTTTGATGATGTAGCGGAATAATATGCTCGGGGTACAACTTTTTAAGAAGTGCCAACAGGGGCAATACCTCTGTTTTTTTAGCGGGCATCACTTCCCCCCGCCTTGGCATATATATAACATCCCGCCAAAACAAGTAAGTTTACTAAAATAATCGTAGCCCCCGACGGGATATTAAACAAAAAGGATAAATACACTCCCAGCCATACACTTGCCACCCCAAAACAGGCCGCGCAAACCAATACCTGTTTAAAAGTATGGGATACTAACAAAGCCGACACAGGCGGAATAATAAGCATAGCCGAAATAAGGAAAATTCCCACCACTTTAAAGGCCAACACCACCGCCACCGACGTAACAGCTACCAAAGCAGTATTGACAATCCGCACAGGCACGCCGCGCGTGCGGGCAAACGGTTCGTCAAAACAGGCAGAGGTCAAATCGCGGTAAAAAAACCTCAGGCCGCCCAGCACCGCCGCCAGCAATATTCCGCAAAGCAGAACTTCGTCCCACGACACAGTCAAAATACTGCCAAATAAATAGCCTAACAGGTCCGTATTAAATCCGCCCGCAAAGGCAGTAATCAAAAGCCCTACGGACAATCCCGCCGCGCTGACAATGCCGATAGCAGCATCACCGTAAATTTTAAATTTTTGGGTAATCTTCATAATGCCCAAAGAGGACAAAACCACCACCGGCACCGACATATATACAGGATTAGACGAGGTCAGCAAGGCTACCGCAACCCCCGTCAAACAAACGTGGCTCATCCCGTCGCCTATTAAGGACAAGCGTTTTAGCACCAAAAACACCCCGATAAGCGCGCAAGCCGCCGCCACTAAACTACCCGCCAGCAGCCCGCGCTGCACAAAGCCATAAGCCAAAAATCCGCTCATCATTTTTTCTCCTCCCCGCAAGCGCAGCCCAACGGACAATGTCCGTGATTATGCAAGTGGTCTATGGTATGCTGGGCAAAGGGACCAATTTTTTCGGCCACCACGCGGGAACGGCAAAATTCTTCTTTGGTGCCGTAAAACACCAAGGTCTTATCCACATACATAAATTTGGAAATGTATTTTCCCACCTCGCCTGTATCGTGCGTAATAAGCAAAATAGTTACGCCGTGCTTGCCGTTTAGTTCGCCCAATAAAGCAAAAAACTGTTCCCGCGAAGAAGGGTCTAACGCGGTGGAAGGCTCGTCTAAAATCAGCAGTTCCGGTTTGCTTACTAATGCACGCGCCAGTAAAACGCGCTGTTGCTGGCCGATAGATAAATCGCCGAAGATGCGTCCGGCATATTCGCGCGTATGCGTTTTTTGCATAGCGTTATAGACTTCCTTCAATTCGCCGGCAGATACCCCGCTCCCGCGGTGATGCGCCAGCCCCATTAATACTACTTCTTCGGCAGAAATAGGAAAATGGCTCTGGGCTACGGGGCTTTTCTGCGCCAAATAGCCGATTTTATGCCAATCTTTAAAAGTATGAATCGGCGTACCAAAAAGTTTAATTTCGCCCGCGCCTTTTTCAAGCCCCAACAAAAGTTTTAGTAACGTGGTTTTGCCGCCGCCGTTCGGGCCAATCAGCCCGACATAATCGCCCGCGTTAATGGAAAAGGATACCTTCTCCAACACAGGCACGCGCACATAAGCAAAGCGCAAATTTTTGGCTTCTATCACGCTTGGCATTTAAGCCCCCTTTGCAAATTGTCCAAATTACGCTTCATTAAATCAATATAAGTAATATGGTTATCAAAATCTTGTTTGGATATGCTTTCTACCGTATAGAGCGGTAAAATCTGCGCGCCCGTTTCGGCGGCCACGGTTTGCGCTAAACGCGGGGAAAGGGTTTCTTCGGTAAAAATGGTTTGAATATGATGATGTTTAATCAAATCCACTACCCCGGCCAAACGGCGCACCGAGTGCTCTCCGTCGTGCGACGTACCCGCCAAAGCCGTTAAAGTAAACCCATATTTTTGGGCAAGCCGCCCAAAGGCTAAATGACCAATATGCACCACTTCGCGCCCTTGGCAAGAGGACAACCCTTTTTTATAAGAGTCGTCCAAAGCGGTTAATTGCTCGTTAAACTCGGCTAAATTCTGCGCCAAGGTTTGCGCCTGCTCGGGCAACTGCACAACCAAGGCTTCTTCTACCGTTTGCGCCATTAAACGCACATTATCAAAATCCATCCAAACATGCGGGTCCGCACTTGCAGGCACGGCCCCGGCGGCCTTTACCACTTGGGTATTTTTGCCTGCTCCGGCGGCAATATCTTTGGCCCACGGTTCAAAAGTGTCCGAAATATAAATAAACAAATCGGCCTGCCGCACCGCTACCAACACTCCCGGGGTCGGCTCAAAGGAGTGGGGCTCGGCATTTGGCGGCAAAAGCATAACAATATCGGCAAATTCTCCCGCCAGTTGCCGCGTAAGCGTATAGGCTACATAACCGGATGTTACTACCGTTAATTTCCCGCCGGTTTTTGGGCCCGCAGGTTTAGGCAGGAAACAAACAGTCCCCGCCGCCAAAAGAACAAATAAAACGATTATTCCTATTTTTTTCATTTTGCTTTCCTTTATACATATATTATACGAATTCCGGCAGAAAGACGGACGAACCGCCGGAATTTACTATAATATAAAAAAGGAGGAGTTTTGTATGAGTTATGTTTTAGCCTTGTGTTTGGCCCTGTGTTGGGGCACTGCATTTTTAGCAACCAAAAACTTTGTGGAAGTATTACCGCCTTACTGGGGAACTTTTTTCCGGGTATTGGCGGGGCTGTTGTTTTTTATCGTGCTGTACGGCATCCAGCGCAAAAATTTAAAATGCCCGGTTAAACAACTGTGGCGTCCGTGGACTATTGGTTTTTTGCTCATTTTATTGCCATTTGCGGCAATTTCTTGGGGTCAACGCTTTGTTGCCCCGACAATTGGCGGTATTTTTAACGGTACCGTGCCGATATGGTCTTTTATCGCAGGCGCACTGCTGTTAAAAGGTGAGGACCGCTTTACTTGGCGCCGTGCCATCGGTGTAACGATTGGTATGTTGGGGTTACTCGTTATTATGCGCCCGATGATTGCCGCCGCCCAGTTAGATGCCTCTCCATTAGCCCTCTACGGCTGTGCCGCCTTTTTGATTATGGCGTGGTCTTACAGTTTGGGAAATGTTCTCACTAAAAAAATTATGGTGGACAGCAATGCTATGACGATGGAAGCCAACACCTTCCACCAATACCTTTTTGCAGCCATTGTATTGCTAATTCTTGCGTTCTGCGCCGAGCCGGTGCCGCCAGTTGCGGCCTTTACCCCCAAAGTGGTTTTATCCATCATCAGCGCGGGTGTGTTTTCTTCGGCGGTTGCCTTTCTGTTAATGGTGGCCCTGATTAAGCGTTGGGGGGCTACCCGTATGGCCTCGGTAACGTATTTTACCCCCGTCGTGGCGATGGCCAGTGATATGATTGCCTTTGGCCGAATGCCCTCCGGAGCGGAAATCGGCGGGTTGTGTCTGATTTTCGTCAGTTTGATTTTAATTCAAAAGAAAGTAGAAGCCGAAACCAAATGAGGTTTTATGTGAAAACCGCCCCTTTTGCAAGGGGCGGTTTTTTATTGGGACATTTTATCAAAAGCATCCAGGCTGGAACTGCGCACCTCTGTCGGCACGCAAATATTCCCCACCAAGCGCCCCTTACACTTAGGAACCGCACGCACCTGACCTTTTGTTTTTGGAGCAGGCCCAACCGTTTGCAAAGCCGGTCCCTTTAAGACCTGTTGTGTTTGGCGGGCATACTGTTTGAGCAGGGCCGCCGTCAAAACGGCTACAATCACCACCGCCAATAACAACCCGATTAACCCCATTCCTTTTTTATTCATAAAAACTCCTTTTTTGCTATTGTATCAAAAATTTTTTTCCGCACCCAAGAAATGCCCCTTTTTCTATTGATAAATGCTACAATAAAATGGGGGAGAAAATCTCTACAAATAATCAGGGTGAGGTATTTATTATGACGCAGAATTTATCTTCGTCTGCCTTGGTCAAACCTTTGGCCAAAGACATACACGCCGAAGCGGATATTCCGTCCGGCTACGGCAAAACGGAAAGTTTTTTACTTCCCAAAGACCCGGCTTGGATGTTCCTGTTTTGGGAAATAACCCAAAACACTTTTGACTATCTCAAAAGCCAATACGGAGAGGAAACCTTAAAATCCGCACGCACGGTTATCCGCCTACATGATATTACCGGGGTGGAATTTTTTGACGGAAACAACTCCGTACAATATTATGATATGCCCGTCATTTTTGAGGCGCGCAGTTGGTACATCAATGCCCCGCAATCGGGCCGTACTTATCTGGCCGACTTGGGCTACGTTACGGCGGACGGCAAATTTATTTTAGTTTCCCGCAGTAACGCCACGCCCGTTCCGCCCGGAAAAGTATCCGATATCATTGACGACAAGTGGATGGTGGTGGAAGGTGATTTCCAAAAACTTTTAAAACTTTCCGGCGCAGATTACATTGGTCTGGGAGCCAGCGAACTGATGCACGTCATTGGCCAGCGTTGGAAACTCACGGAACTGACGCCGTCCGGTGCCGCCAAATCGTCCTGGTCTTCCTTTGCCTTGCATTTGGATAAAGTGCAACCGGAGGACGAAGATATTTGGCTTAATGCCGATTGCGAAATTATCATTTACGGTTCTGCCTCTAAAAATGCCATTGTGTCTATCAATGGGAAGGATATCGAACTCAAAGAAGGCAAATTCTCCATCCGCCAGCATCTGCCGGCGGGAAGCGTGGTAGATTTGCCCATTAAAGCGCGCAACGCCAAAGGCGATAAGACGCGCCAAATCAACATAAAAGCCCTGCGCGAACAAGGAAAATAATATGGGAGAAGAAAAAGGCTATTTGGCGCTGGTGCTGCACGCGCACCTGCCGTTTATCAAACACCCGGAATATCCGGACTTTTTGGAGGAAGATTGGTTCTACGAAGCAATGGTGGAAACATATATCCCCTTGCTTAACGTATTTGAAAATCTGACCGAAGAAGGCACCGATTTCCGCCTGACAATGTCGCTCACGCCGCCCTTGTGTAATATGATGGAGGACCCGCTTTTAATTAGCCGGTTCCGCCATTATTTAAACCAGCGCGTAGAACTTTCCCAAAAAGAAATTAATCGCACCCAAGGTACTGAATTTGAGGGCGTGGCGCGTATGTATTACAACAAATTCCGCCGCTATCAGGACTTGTTTGAAAACCGCTATCACGGACACGTCTTACAAGGTTTCAAAAAATTCCAAGATATGGGCAAATTGGAAATCATTACCTGCTGCGCCACGCACGGTTACTTGCCTCTAATGGTACATAAAGAAAGCGTAAATGCCCAAATTAAGATTGCCGCTAACGATTACAGAAGCCGCTTCGGCCGTTCCCCGCGCGGAATTTGGCTGGCCGAGTGCGCTTACAATCCGGGCGACGATAAATTTTTGCGCGACGAAGGAATCCGCTTTTTCTTTACGGAATCACACGGCGTCTTGCACGGTACCCCGCGCCCCAAGTATGGTATTTATGCCCCTGTGTATTGCCCGCAGACGGGTGTAGCCGCCTTTGCCCGTGATATGGAATCGGCCCAACAGGTTTGGAGTGCCGAATCCGGCTATCCCGGCGACCCGCGCTACCGCGAATTCTACCGCGACCTCGGTTACGATTTGGATTACGACTACATCAAACCGTACCTCCACTCCGACGGAGTCCGGCGCAATATTGGGATGAAATACCATAAAATTACCGGCAAAGTAGCCTTGAACCAAAAACAAGCCTACAACCCGCAGGAAGCGCGCGAAGTAGCCGCCCAGCACGCCGGGAACTTTATGTTCAACCGCCAAAAGCAAATTGAATATTTAAGCACGATTATTGACCGCAAACCGTTGGTGGTTTCTATGTATGATGCGGAGCTCTACGGACATTGGTGGTATGAAGGTATTGATTTCTTGGAGTATCTGTTCAAGAAGATTTACTATGACCAAAAGGACATCAAACTGGTTACACCAAGCGAATATTTGGCAATGTACCCGGAAAACCAAGTGGTACAGCCGTCTATGTCCTCTTGGGGAGACAAAGGCTACCACGACGTGTGGCTTAACAGCGGCAACGATTGGATTTACCGCCACCTGATTAAAGCCGCCGAACGGATGATGGACTTGGCTAACAAATTTCCCAACGCCGGAGGTTTATTACGCAGAGCGCTCAACCAACTGGCCCGCGAACTGTTATTAATGCAATCGTCCGACTGGGCATTTTTAATGACCACGGGTACGGCAAAAGAGTATTCCACCAAGCGCACCAAAGACCACATCAAGCGCTTTAACGAACTCTACGAGCAAATCCAAGGCAACCGCATTGACGAGGGATATGTCTATGACCTGGAACAAAAGGACTCTATCTTCCAGCAAATAGACTATAACGTTTATTCCTCGTCCGCCAAGGAAGCCGTATTAAAGAAATACAGATAATGCAGTTTTACTTGCCCAAGAACCCGGCCCCAAAGGCCGGGTTCTTTTTTCTCCAACGGGTCTAGGTCCAAAGGCCCAGGGCTCATTAGGTCCAAAGACTCTTTCGGTGTATCTTAATATTTCTTACACTATAAGTATGAAAAACCTAATGTATGCTTTAATGATAGTCTCCCTCGGGACGACTATGTCCTTTGCCCAAAACGCAGGCAAAGAAATTGCCACTGGCGTAAAAGTTGCCGAAAAAGTGGCTTCCGGAGTCGCTAAAAACGCCTCCAAAGCCGGGATAAAAGTTTCCCCGCGTTTTAAAGGGCCAAAATTGCCTCAAATTTATGTGCCCGCTTTCAACACGACACCCAGTGTAACGCTTTCCGCTGTCAGCCGTGCGCGCATTCCCACGGATGAAAAGGTCGTTTTGAATCAAGTCTACAAAACTACCCAAGAAACCAGACAGGCCTATGCCTTGCTTAATACCTTAATGAAAGACCCGCTCTATTATATTTCCAATGAAGCAGGCCAGAAAAAGGGATTAGAACTTATTGACCAGACCGTTATTAACAAGAGTCTCCGTTCTTCCTTGCGCAGCAGTTTATTATCGCGCGACGTACAGTCCCTGATAGAAAATTTGGTCAATTACTATACATTGACCCACTCCCCGGTTTTAACAACAACCGCAGGTATGACGGATTTGCTTCATTTGGACGGTAAAGAAGCCTTTATAGATACTGCTTTTAACTACTTGCTTATGCACCCCCACAAAGTAAACCGGAAACTGCGCTATATGATGCAAAGTACGCTGGTAACCAACGAAACCAAGGGCGTTATCCAACACTTTATCAATATGCCCAAACCGGCTTCTATGTCTGGTGCGGAAAAAATGGTATTCCGTTCCGCATTGGCTGAGGCTTACACGCAGTATGCCCGCGGCGTACAAGCGGCCAAATCGGCTGAAAGCACCATAGAAACCGTAACGGTTTATGCCCGCACCTTGGCCGAATTACAAGAATTTGTAAAAGCCAACGGACGCTTGCCTAAATGGAACTCTACGGACACCAACGAACTGATGCTCCACAGCCGCACCGAAATCTTAATGCAGGATGGCCACGCGAACCACTTTGAACCGGTTGAAAAAATATCGGCACAAATCAAGGCGTTGCTTGCCCAATACGCTCCGGTCTATCCGTCCGAACCCGAAACATTAAATCAATTAAGATCTTTTATTAACAAGAACCACCGCTTTCCGCAGGCCCGCCCGGGTAATCCCGGCGTATCTGATGAAGAAGCCAACTTGTATGATGCCTTAATGCATTGGCTGATTAAGGGGACCAGTCCTTTCAAATCGGCAATGGATGAAATGGTAAACGGTTTATAATTCTCCTCCCCCGGCCCCAAACCGGGGGTTCTTTTTACCCGCTAACAAAAAACTCCGCAGATCAACCTGTGGAGTTTTTTCCCGAGTAAAAAGCCGCCCGTTACAAAAACGGGCGGCTTGATTATCCACTAGATAACTACAATATTATTTATATTCCAGTTTTACCAATTTGTATTTTTTCGGACCGCGTGGCAAAATGGCTTCAAAGGTTTCCCCTTCTTTTTTGCCCAGCACTCCATTAGCCAAGGGCGACTTAACGGACAAAAGGCCCTTTTCCGGGTTAGACTCCATAGACCCCACCAAAGTATAGGTAAATTCAATATCGGCCGCTTCATCGCGGATCGTTACCGTTGCCCCAATACGGGCTTCGCTTTTATCCACAGTCAAATCGTCCGTAATTTGGGCGTTGCGCAAACGCATTTCCAACTCTTGGATGCGAATCAGCGTTTCGGCCTGTTTTTCCTTGGCTGCGTGGTATTCGGCGTTTTCCTTTAAATCCCCCTGCGCGGCGGCTTCACCGATTTCATTGGAAAGTTCCGCCTTTAAAGTCTTCAAATCTTTCAATTCATTAACCAAAGCCTCATATTTTTTGCGGCTTACATAAAATGCTTCTTCCATACTATAAACTCCTTAACAGATGTCCCTATTAGTGTACTATTTATCCGTTTGCTTTTCAACTTTCCCACCATTTTCTTGCTATAATAAAAATATGAGGAATGCCCTGTTGGCTCTATTTTTTCTGTTTATCTTCGGGGTGCCCGCCCGGGCACAAAACGACCACGTCCGAATCGCTGAGCAAAACGCCCCGGCGATTGTGGCCGTAAATGTCATCAAGGCGGACGGTTCTACCTTTACGGGTACAGGGTTTGTCCTCACCCCGGACGGCTTGGTGGCCACCACGCGCCACGTTACCAAAGATGCCCTTTATATCAATTTGACCTTTAATACAGGTGCCGTATCGGGCGAGGCTGTTCCTGTCGCCCAGGCAGGTAATGTGGATTTGGCCCTGCTGCAAATACACGCCAAAAATTTACCGCACGTTACCGTCGTTCCGTCCGATACAGTTCTCCCCGGCCAAACCATTACGGTCATTGGCAATCCGCGCCGCCTGCAAAATACTATTTCCTCCGGTCTTATCAGCCAAATACGCAAAAAAGCCGACGGGGTTCTTTGGCACCAAATCAGCGCCCCCATTTCCCCCAGTTCCAGCGGCAGCCCTGTTTTTGACCACAACGGCAACGTCATTTCTGTCGTTTTCGGCAGTTACAAGGGAGAAGGAAACCAAAACCTCAATTTTTCCGTTCCCTCTAATTACCTTATCCAACTGGTTAAAGCCGCCGGGCTGCAACTCCCCCCCTCCACCGAGGAAGAAGATGCCCAGACCGCCAAACCAACCCAAACGGATAACCCCGTTTGGGCACACCTCAAAAAGTCGTGGTCTATTTTAATGCGCCTTCTCCACGCAAAATAGCCCTTGAAAAAATCCCGTCAAACGGGTAAACTATTGGTAAGAACCGGCAAAGGCGCGTTACGCGCGGCCCAAACCGGGATATTATTATTTATGGAGCCAGTTATGAAGAAAACCATTGGCAAAATTGTGTTAGTTTTTACCTGTGTGGCGGTCATTGTGTTTTTATTATTACCCTTTTTAGAAACCACCTCCCCCGCCCCGGCAAATGCCCAGGCTTCTGCCTCTGCGCAAAAAGCCACGCCGCAAATTTTTACATCTAACCCTTTAACCGCACTTGTACAGCGTATGGCGCGTTTGCTCCGCCGGAATAATGCAGACTCAAAGGCCCAGACCGCACAAAAGAACGGGGAAACTGCCCAACCTGAACAGTTAGCCGATGCACGCGCCGCCCTTAATAAAACGCCCGCCAATCCAGAAAAGGATGGCGGGGTGGCTACTTCCGGCCGCTACAACTACGGGGATGCCTCTATGCAAACCGAAGACGGCGATTGGGTGCTTATCCGCCAAACCGCCCCCGAAGGTATGGAGCCGGGTATGCACGAGATTAACTCGCAGGAAAACGCTTACGACCGCTATGTAAAGCAAGAACGCGCCGCACGCTTTACCCCCGCTGCCAAGTCCACACGTAAAGAAGATCAACTGCCCGATTCCAAATTGGCGCGGCTGTTTAAACCTATTACCAAATTCTTTGGCTTTAATGATACCAAACAAACCGCGAGCAACCCTGATATCTGGCAGGACGATGCCGAAGCCGCTCTACTGGCTTCTTCCGATGGTATTTCCCGCGGGAACGGCGGGAAATATGCACCCGGCTTTGCCCGCGCACAAATGACAGATTTTGAAGGGCCCTCTTCCAGCGCCGCTGCCAATAGTCCCGCACCCCAACCGACACAAGACGATATGGTGCGCGCCATTTCGTTCTTAATGCCGGACGAAGCCTTGGCGAAAATGGCAGACGATACCGCTGATGCCCTTTACCCAACCCCCAAAACTGCGGACGAAAAGGAACAAAAGGCCCAATTTATTAGGGATTTTTACGCCAAACACAAAGACCAAATTATTGCCCAAATAAACGGCTTAATTGCGGCTGATGCCGAGGGAAAACAGCCCGTGGACCAAGTGGCCAATATTTTGGATAACTTAGAACAAGGTTCTTGTAATGAAAATGGACCTTCCCCGGCCGCCGTGCAAACCGCTTGCGACCCGAACCCCAGTCCGCAAAAAACGGCCCAGCAAGTAGCAGATGCCCGCGCGCAAAACGCCCAAAATTTCTACCAAGAAACAGGCTTCGCTATGCCGCCCCTGCCAGTTACCTTTGTGGCGGGCCAAGTAAATGCCAATGCTGATTCTTATCCGGCCACCCCAACCGATGACCAGCAGGACCAAACCTTGCAGGAGCAAACCAAGGAGATTTACGCCTTTATGGTGCAGCATAACCAATGCGGCGAGGGCAACTGCTTTTGGGTAGCCAACAGCGTGCAAAACACACGGGATTTAACGAATATCGTCCAAGCCGCCAATCTGACGTTTAAGGGCGACCCGCTGGGTAAATACAACCAAATTAAACAGCAGTTTATCCAAGAGAAAATACAGGAAATGGGAGACAACGCGGACCCACGCGAAATTCAAGCCCTACAAGAACAAGTGCAGCGCGCCGCGCCGCCTTACATCGTGTATTCGGATAAAGACCTTGTCAAAGTGCAAGAAAAGAACCGCCAGGTATCCAAAGAAGCCGTCAATAAGGGTTTGCCGCCAACGGACCTTAACGTAATGTACATTACGTCCGCCGCTGATGGGCAAGCCGTCAGCCAAGCATTGGGCGCCTCCGATATGCCGCCTTATTTCGGCTACAATGCAAACGGCGACATTTTGGAAAAGGGCTCCTTAGCAGAGTCTTCTTCCGAACTGACCGGGGACTTCATCCGTGCCGTCAAATTCGGCAAGGGTATCCTCCAACAAATGAACAAGGAAACCTCGCAGGAAATTTTGGAACCTGCCGTCAGCGCAGCCGCGCAGGAAATGCGCGAAGCCGCAGAAAAACAAAAAAAAGATTTTAACCAAAAAAGTGCCGCCCGGGCAAGACAAACGCGGTCCGGCCGCAAATAATCTCAAAAAGCCCCTCTTTTTACGGGGGGCTTTTTATTTTCCCCTATTTGGTGAATTGTGGTTTATTTTCCCCTAAAAAACGGGTATAATTTCTTATATTGGTTTCACGCGCGCCCGTACGCGGGAGAACTTATTTATCAGGAGCCCGATTTATGAAAAAATTAGTAAGTCTTTTGCTCATTTGCTGTGTAGCCTTTGCCGCGGCCGGATGCCGCCATAAAAAAGAATCCCCTTATAATCGCACCGACGACAAACAGGATTACGAACGCTTGCTCAATACGCACGTTTTTGCGGCTTGCCAAAACATTATGAAGCCCTACGCACTCTACTCGCTCGCTACGCTTAACAAACGTCCTACGGAAAAAGATCCGCATTATAAAATTACCTTTGTAAACGGTCCCTGCAAGGGGAAAGTGCTATTTACCAAAGATGTAATTTTAAAAACCGAACCGTTGGAAGGCGGAGCCATTACCAAGGGAACCGTTGTGTTGCGCAATTATTGGAACCCGTCTGACCCATACAACCAGGAAAAAACAGACCGTTGGCATAAGGCGGTCGTCAGCAGTACGGCCCGTATGGATAAAGGTATTATTGATTTGGAATTTCCGCGCGACAAGAACGACTTTATGCCCGCACGCGAAGGAGCGTACTTACACAATGTACGTTTTATCACGCAGCCTGAAATTAAAGACGTCCGCACTTTCTTATTTTAGAGGATAACTATGAAATTAAAACAATTAGCCATACTTGCCGTTTGCTTATTTGCCCCGCTCTTTGTCCGGGCCGCCCAAGGGGACCCTATTTCCTTGGAAACCTTGATTTTAGATGTTCCCACCGCCGAAGTGTTTGACCGTTACCAGGCCTCTTTTTTAACGCGCGCTTACGACCACGGAACGGTAATGGAAACCATTGATTTTGGGGTCTATCCCCGCATTAACATTGGGCTTAGCATTGCCTCGCACGAACTGTTAGGTTCGTCCTCTTCCGTGCGCGTGCTGGACCCGGACTTCCAAGTAAAATGGAAAATTTACGACGGAAATTTATATTTACCCGCTATTGCTATCGGCTACGACGGCCGCCGCTATGGTTACGGTTATGACGAACACCGCAAGTATGCGAAAACGAAAAAATTTTTAGATGACCGCAAAGGCGGCTATTTAACTCTTACGCGCGAAATTATTATTCCCGGTTTAAACGCCACCGCCGGGCTTAACTTCTCCGATTTTGAGTGGGATGAACTCTATTGGTTTATGGGCACATTCTATAAACTGGGCGACAAAATCGGTTTAATGGCCGAGTGGGACAATCTGCGCAATATCCGCGATTCCCGCTTAAACCTGGGCGCACGCTTTTACCTGCACCCCTCCTTGGCCTTGGACGGCGCTGTACGCCGCGTAGGCCGCGGGGATGAAAGCGAACGCATTTTACAACTGCGCTATGTAACCACCTTTTAGGGGATTTTATGAACACCGCTCCACAACCGCCGCAGTTTAAACGCCGCACGATTTTTATCAAAAAAAATCTGCAAATCCGCTATATGATGCTTATTATTTTAAGCGTGCTGTGCGGCCTTGCGATTATGACGTTTGAACTGACGGCCACGTTGGACGAACTGTTTGATAACTACCCGGTTTTAATGCAGCCGCTGTATGACCAATTTCTGCCCTTAGCGGCGGGTTTTGCCTATAAAATTGCCATTTATTTATTACTTGTTATCATTATTTCCGCTATTTTATCACACAAAATGGCCGGGCCGGTTTACCGCATTGAGCAAACCTGTAAGGATATTGCCAAAGGGGATTTTTCCCAGCGGGTACGCTTGCGCCAGGGCGACCAATTCACCGAATTACAAGACGAATTTAACAAAATGATGGACCGCGTAGAAGCGGAAATTAATAAAAACAAACAGCAGTAACCCGGGGGTAGTATGAAAAAAATCTTAATGATGGCGGCCCTTTGCCTTTTGGCTCAGGCCGCTTTTGCACAAAAGGAATACGGACTAACTTTTTCCAGTTTGGTTAATGATAACCTGACGTTGGAAAACGCTATCCGTCTGGGCTTGGAAAACAATTCCAAGTTTTTGGCGGCCAAACAAGAAATTATCATCGCAGAACAAAAAGTAACCGAAGCCAAGTTCCGCTATTTGCCGCAATTTTCACTGCAAGGCACCGCCACCTGGTACGACTTGGATTATCCTATGGTCCTGCCCGATGCCGTGGCTAACCGCTTTCTGCCGGGCAACGGCTACTATGGCGACAAAGACCAATTCTACGGGGTGGGTATTACCGCTACCCAATATCTTTATTCCGGCGGACGCATCCGCAGCACCCTGCGCTTTGCACAGGCCAATTTAAAACAAGTCCAAAGCCGCTACGAGTCTGTTAAAAATGCGGTGGTGCTGGACATTAAAAAATCTTTTGCGTCTCTTTTATATGCCCAGCAAAATGCCCAACTGACCCAACGCGTTTGGGAATTGGCGCAAAAATGGAACACTTCCGCCAATAGCAACCTTTGGGCTAAAATGCGTATGCAAAATGCCTTATCCCAACTGCAAAGCGCGCAAAAACAGGCCGAAAACAATTTAAAACAGGCAAATTTGGCAATGCTCGTCAGCCTGAATAAAGAACTCAATGCCCGCGTTACGATTCGCGGAGAATTTTCTCCGGTTAAAACCGATTGGGACTTGCCGCACCTCACTTTATGGGCGATGGAATTCCGTCCCGAATTAAAGGCCGCCATTTATGCTTTGGAAACGGACGACATCGCCATTGACCTGGCCTTATCCCGCCGCTACCCGGACGTCATTTTAAACGCTTCGTACGAAAAATTAGGGGCCAACACTTTGGAGGACCAAAACAGACAAATTTCGTTGGCTGTCCGCTTGCCGATTTCTTATAATTTTTCCACACAAGTTACCGAAAAGAAAGCCCAACAGCAAAAAAGTTCTTTAAGCCGCGCCGCGATTGAAGATACCATCCGCGTACAGGTGGCTGAAAACTTTGAGAAAATGTCCTTTTGGCAACAGGAAGTATTGGACCGCCAAACCGCTTACCGCGAAATGGATGCCCTGTTAAAACAATCCCCCCGCCAGCCCCAACACGGCGCCGAAGCCCTGGAAGCCTTGCAGGCTTACCTGCAAACGGCCCAACGCTACTTACAGGCGGTTAAAGAAAACCAATTCGCCAAAGCCGAGTTGGAGTGGGCTATCGGCCAGGATTTACAATGATGCGCCGGTTCAAGCAGGCCGCCGCAGTGCTCTTGTGCCTGCTGTCCGCGGGGACGGCATTTGCCATAGAGCGCGAAACCGATGACGTTATTTTGCGCCATTTTTTATGGGATAAATTTACCGCCCTGCCAAAAAACGAACGCCCCAAAATAGGGGTGGCTTTATCGGCGGGGGGCGTGCGCGGTTTTGCCCATGTCGGAGTATTGGAAGCCCTCAATAATGCCCAAGTGCCGGTGGATATGATTTCGGGTACGTCTATGGGTTCGGTGGTGGGGTCTCTCTATGCGGCAGGGCTCCCGACCGAAAAACTGTGGACTATCGGCGAGCATATGACAATGGACAAAATAACGTCCGACTTCAACGTAATCGGCCTATTTCGCTTATTATTCGCCAAACGGCTGCCCACTTCTTCCAACCTGGTTAATTTCTTTCACGAACAAGTAGGTGATATGCGGTTTGAAGATATGCAAATTCCGTTCTCCTGCGCGGCAATGGATATTAAAACCGGAGAGCGTGTGGTATTTGATTCAGGCCCCTTGGCTATTGCGGTGCGCGCCAGTATGAACCTGCCGGGTATCTTTGCCCCGGTGCAATACCGCCACCGCGAACTGGTGGACGGCGCCGTAGTAGATTATTTGCCGGTAGAATCGGTTAAATCTATGGGGGCGGACTACATTATTGCCTCCATCACGCCACCTGATTTTTATTCCGATACGCCTAAGTCTATTGCCGCCTACTTACTGCGCGTAGGAGATGTGCGCGGTGCCGCGATGATTGAGGAATCGGCCCACAAGGCGAACTTTGTCATTACTAACCGCGTATTGGACGTTGGAACCTTAGAACTTGATAAATTACACAAAGCGGGCGAAGTAGGCTTGCAGGAAGCCAACCGCCATATGGGGGAAATGCAGGAGAATATCCTGCTTTTTGCGTTGCCTTATGTACTTAAACCGTAAATTTTTATTATCTTTTTTATTTGCCGCCCTGTGCTTGGGAGGTTGCTCTACCGCCCAAACGGGATTTTTGGGGATGGCCCCGCGCGGAGACAGGCAAGATTATATCCACGCGCGTGATTTGTACAACGAAGGCCATTATAC
The DNA here is from genome assembly GCF_021632165.1 of Candidatus Avelusimicrobium fimicolum. NCBI lineage: Bacteria > Pseudomonadati > Elusimicrobiota > Elusimicrobia > Elusimicrobiales > Elusimicrobiaceae > Candidatus Avelusimicrobium > Candidatus Avelusimicrobium fimicolum. The sequence goes on along the minus strand of NZ_JAJWTS010000003.1, from coordinate 72,399 downwards.
CGAGGCCGTAGCGGAATTGTCCGACTATATTTACAAAACCAAAAACGTCAAACGCCGCGAGGCCCGCGCCTACCGCTTATTAGGAAAAAGTTACGAGCAACTGGGCAATTTAAGCAAGGCATTGGATATTTACTTGGAAGCCTTGGAATTCCACCCGGACAATGTCCCCTTGCTTTTGGCGGCCGCCAGTCTCTACCAAAGGACAGAACTTACCAACCGCTCTATGGACTTGTATAACCAAGTGTTGCAGAGGGAGCCGAACAATTTAGAGGCCCTTACGGGGCAGGCCGTCAACTACAACACCTTGGGCTTCTATTCCAAAGCACGCTATTACTACGACCGTTTTTTTGCCTTAAACCCGCAGGCCGCACCGAAATACCGCGCCCGCTATGCCAACACTTTTTTGAGCCAAAGCAACTACCAAGAAGCCTTTATCCATATTACAATGGCGTTGATGCAAGACAATTCTTCGCCCGATTTTTGGCTGGTAAGCGCCAAGGCTGCCCGCGGGCTTCAACTCTACCATAAAGCATTAGAGGATATTAACGCGGCCCTGTTTCTGGCACCCAAACGGGAAGATTTGCTGGCCAACAAAGCCCTATGGCAAAATGAAGCCGGGCAATACAAAGAGTCTATCCAAACCGCCAAGGAAATCCTAAAAATATCGCCTAAAAACCAACTGGCCTTTTTTATTTTGGCAATGGATGAATATAACACCGGAAACCCCAAAAGTGCCCGCCGCCATATGCAAGCCGTAAAAGCGCAAAACCCCGAAACCTTTATCGGGCGGGTAGCCAGCAAACTGCTTGCGGATAATCCCTTGTAAAACCGCTGCGGTATATCCGGTTGATGAGATAACAGCCCCCAGATTTCCGCCTGCAATTATCGGGAATATTTCCTATTTTAAAGCACAATCCCCCAGTATCTCGTCCTGGGGGGATTGTTTTAACGCATAACGGGATTCGCACACTACGGACGTGCAATAAACGGTTTCCTGTCCGGGCGGCGGTCGCTGGGCAAGAGTTCAATTTCATCTACAAGCAGCGCAGGCGTAATCACATTAGAATAAACATCACTCTCGTCCCCGGCGGCTAAAATATCCCGCAGGGCACGGGTCGTCAGGTTGGACACCTCCAACCCGGTTACGGGTTCTTTCCGTCCGTCCGCCGTATAGATACGCTGCACCATCGTCCCGGTTCCGCCCATATTCGGCACAATATAGCAGTAATCAAGTTCTAACTCTTTGCAGCGCGCAAGCAGTTTGGCTTCCAATTCTTTTTCGCTCAAAGGGTTCTTCGGCTCCACCACCACCGTTGTCAGCCTTTCGCGGGGGTATGAATTTAGGAAGAAGGCGTGCCCGTTGCTCTTTTCTCCTTTTTTAACGGAACGGCGGGAAGAGGGCAACTGCACCAGTTTACCGCCGGACACAAGCGTTAAATCCTGCGTGGCTACGCCCTCGTCATCCACCGGGGCAAAGTTAGGCAATCGGCGGCCTTTAAACTCGCGCAAGTGCGGTCTGTCGTACACGTCCGCCACCATAGACATTACGCGCATTCCTACTTTATTACGCAGTTCCCCCGCTTCGGGGTCGTCTTCAAACGCGGCAGAAAGCAAAGGCTTATTTTTTTCTACACCCCGCACCAAAAGGCCCATAAAACTCCCGGCGGCATCTTTTGTAAACAGCACCGGCCCCAAATAAGCCGTGCCTTTTTGCGCTTGGTAATGCTGCTTAATTTTCTCTAAAAATTTATCCGTTTTTTCTTGCAACCGTTTTTCATTATCCGTGGCGTTCCAAAACGATAAAGGCAGCCACTCGCTTTCAGTATCTTTATACCCGTTTTTGGTGCGCAAAACGGCGTTCCAATAGACATTGCCCGCCGGATAGAAAGTTTGATAAAACCCGCCGTCGCTGTTTAGATAATAAGTCCCGGTTTGGTAAAATTGGGCAGACACCTCTAACTTTTCCACATATGGCAAGTCTTTCCCTTGTGAGGACAACTTATTTACCACTTCCTGCCAAACCTGCATATCCGGGTATGGCAACGGGTTAAGTTCTTCCACATACGAAGATTGCGCAGCCGGAGCAAAGTCGGGCGTTTTTTCGTTTAACAAGTTCTTTTTGCGTTTATAGGCTTGTTTTTCTTTATACACTTCGTTGACTTTGACAAACTCCGTATTGGTAGCACCCCATAAACCTTGCCGGATACCGTCATATCCATTGGGCATAATACTTGTATTAGTAGGGGCATAAGGCTCCCACCGGCTATTACGATCAAAACCTAAACTATCGTGTTGGCGGGACCCTACATCCACCAAAACATCTGCCAATACAAAATTGCCAAAAGAGAAAACAGGCAAGGGGCTTCCCATAGAGGCCGAAACGCTATATCCGCCCAAATCTCTCGTCAATTTATAGGCCACATAAAAGGGCTTTTGTCCGTCCTTTTCTTTGGTGCGCAGTTCCTTTACGGTACGTTTCATTTCGTCCTGCATGGCGCGGAAGTACATATTATCCGGCAACTGACCTGCGGCAACCGGCATCGTGATAAATAAAGCAACAACAAATAGCAATTTCTTCATTTGGAGACTCCTTTATGCAAAGAATACGGCGGAGGCAACAAGGGTGGCTTTTCCGTGCTTTTTTGCTTCTTTTCCATTTCCATTGATTCTAACAGCACACTGGGAGCAATGGCCGATACCGGCACCCAGCCGGATTCAGCGCCGCACGAACCATTAAACACCTGGTAATCGTCCGCGGCGGCAAGCACTTTATTAAAACTTACCTGCGGTGTGCCCACCATATCCAATCCGCGCACAACTTCTTTACGTCCGTCCGGATATACGCGGTACATCAATGTCGGTTCCAACTTGAAGGCTTGCGGGTTGTAAGTGGCCGTCATTGTAAAGCCGCCGGATAAATCTTCAATCATAAAACCGTACGGTTTGTTTTGGCGTTTAATTTCCTGCAAGAACTTTTTTTCCAATTCATCATAAGTAACGGTCTGCTCGGCAAGCGCACGCGTAACAGCCATACGGGCTACCGGCCGAAAGTAATGGTTTCCGCGGCCGTGCCCGTTGGAAGCCGGGAAATTTTTAATCGGGCTGCTGCTCATTAAAAAGTTTTTGAGCACGCCTTTTTCCACTAGCGTAACCGGGCGGGACTTTACACCTTCATCATCATATTCGTAAAAACCGCGCATCACTTCTCCGTTAAAATACGATAAAGTGGCATCATCTATAATTGTTAAGATGGGAGAAACCACCTGCTGGCCGATTTTATCTGTAAAAGTACGTCCAAAATCTTCCATTTTTTGGCGGTGGCCTTCCATACGGTGCCCTAATATCTCGTGCACGAAAACAGCCATCGCGCGGCCTTTTAAAAGGGTCGGGGCTTCAAAAGGGTCTCCCTCGGGCGCATTAATCAGTTGCTCTAATTCTTCAATGGACTTGCGGGTATCGGCTAGTAACTTTTCCTCGCTCGGAAGTTCTTCGGGGAGCAAAACATTATAGTCATTAAATCGGGATACTTCTTGTCCGTTTTCCGTTTTGCCCGATACTACATACGACAAGCGGACCTCTTGGTGCGGAGTTTTTAACTGCGTACCGCGGGAATCTACAAAATAGCGGTAGCCCACTTCCCGCTCAAAAGAAAAATTGGAGGCTAAAATGAATTTTTTCCCCTTGGTAAGCGTAGAGGCTTTGACTAACATCGCCTTGATTTTATCATAGTCAAATGTAGCAAATTCAGCCGTACGGCAAAAGCGCTCCACAGGAGGATAAGCAAAATCCGGGGAATCGTCAAAGCGTGCGGGGGCCGTTAATTTTTCGGCCTTTACGCCGTCCAAGTCTTCCTGCGCTTTTTTTACAGCCGCATCCGTCGCACGCCACAGAGCCGTAGAAAAAGCCTTTCCGTCGCCCTCGGCAGCCGGCATATCTTCCTTCGTGAGTCTGTCACTTACAGAACTCATCACCGTCAAACGCCGGGTATTATCCAACGCAGGTGAGCCAACACGGGGAAATACGGTTACACTGGCGAGCGAACGACCATAGTATTCCCGCGCCACGCTCCCCTCGGATACCTTTATATCCGAAAGGTCGTTGGTATAATACTGGTAGGACAAGTAATACAGGGGCGGATTTTGCTTTTGAAAGGTTTTGAACCCGCGTTTTATTTCCGCTGACATTAATTTTATGGGAAGTTCGTCAGCAATTTTGCAGTTATTCTGGGCAAAGGCGGACAACCCGAATAACAGGGAAAGAGATAACACGATTGTTTTTTTCATAAATTCTCCTATGCGTTTATTTTATCATATACCTGTTGGATACAAGCAAAAAAAATGATAAGATATATTATCCGTAAAACGCCGAGATAGCTCAACTGGCAGAGCAACGGTTTTGTAAACCGTAGGTTGTGGGTTCGACTCCCATTCTCGGCTTATTTTTTCGTCTTTTTTTCCGTTTATGCCGCGAAAGCAGGCCAACTGCTTTGCTTGCGTTGGGAGGCGAAGCCCGGAGCGATGTTTTTGTTTGTACACCTAACAGTTCCGCTGTGTGCAAGGCAAAAACCGGGAGGGCCGGTCCGAAGGCATTTTACGTCAGTAAAATGACCGCAGGAGACTTCCCTTCCCGGCTTATTGTTATACACTCACTTCCTAGGTCGCAGTCGGGCGGCTGTTGCTTGTTCGGGTGTTGCCCCGCGTTTTCAGCCGTACCCGCATAAGCATATCCCCATAAATTGCTATAATTTTTATTATTCTTAAACTATATTTTGGAGAAATAATGGAACCTGTAACGACTACTGTATCCGTTGCTATGTGGATTGCCTTTTGGGTAATTGTACTGGCAGCATTGTTCATTGATTTAGCCGTGTTAAATAAACATCACGGCAAAGTAAGTATGAAGGAAGCAGCCTTAATGGTTTGCGCGTGGGTATCGCTTGCGCTTCTTTTTGGCGGGGCAATTTGGTTGGTGGAAGGCCCGCGCCACGCACTGGAATTTTACACAGGCTATGTGTTGGAATATTCTCTGTCCGTAGATAATATGTTTGTGTTCATTATGATTTTCGGTTATTTTGCTATTCCGCACAACTTACAACCCAAAGCCCTTTTGTGGGGTATTTTGGGGGCAGTTATCTTGCGCTTTTTGTTTATTTTTCTGGGCGTACAGTTAATTTCGCTCTTTTCTTGGACGATTTATGTTTTCGGGGCCTTGCTTATCTTTACGGCGGCCAAAATGCTGTTGCAGAAGGAAGATGATAATTTTGACCCCAGCCAATCTTTTATTTTAAAACTTCTTAGAAAAGTTATGCCCATCAAAACCGATTACCACGGCGAAAATTTCTTTGTGCTGGAAGCGGGCAAACGTATGGCCACCCCGCTATTGGCGGCCGTTATGGTGATTGAAATGTCCGACCTGATTTTTGCGGTGGATTCTATTCCGGCAGTTTTGTCCATTACGCAGGATACTTTTTTGGTATATTCGTCCAACATTTTTGCCATTATCGGTTTGCGCTCGCTGTACTTTTTGCTTTCCGGTATGGCAGGCAAATTCCCGTATCTCAAATACGGCATTTCCGTTATTTTATTCTTTGTAGGTGTCAAAATGCTCCTGTCGCATTTTCTCCCTATCCCGATTGTGGCTTCGCTAGGGGTAATCGTAGGGATTTTGGCACTGTCTGTTTTGGCCAGCAAAATCTTTCCGCCCAAAGCGGCCTAGGGCTAGACAGAACGGCCTTTATTTACTAGAATATAAGAGCGAAATTTAATTCAGTTATCAAGGAAGGAACCTATGGCGTATAAATGTGCAGTGTGTGGCAAAACCCCGGTTTCCGGCGGTTCTTACAGCCACTCCAATATGAGAACCAAAAGAAGTTTTAAACCGAACCTCCAAAAGCAGAAAGTAGTGCTTGAAGGCAAAACGCAAACTGCCTATGTTTGCACTGGCTGCATCAAGAGCGGTTTGGCGAAAAGACCTACCAAATAATCCAATTTTTTGGAAAAACCAGCCCGTGCTTTCCTATGAGTGCGGGCTTTTTTATTAAAAAACAGACCTGAGGACCACATGACATTTTCCAAACGCTGGGCAGTTTTGTTACTCACCGCATTGACGGCTTTTTCGTACGCGCGCGCGGAAGATGCCGACACCCAAGAATTAGACCCCAACGGGCCGTGGATGATTTGCAGCATAGAGGCTGACGGGTTAAAAAACATCCGCAAAAAAACCATTACCAAAACAGGACACGCTAAAAAAGGCGAACTGTACGAACGTTACACCGTTTCCGACGATATACGCGATATTTCCGCCTTAGGCGCATTTGACAGCGTGGAAATAGATATTTCCCCCGTTTCCGGCACACGGAAGGAAAAAAACGGATCCGAACTTTATCCTTGCCACCGCTTGACCTACATTGTCAAGGAAAAACCGATTTTTGACCGCTTGACCTACGAAGGGCGCAAACACCTGGGCAAGGGCGCCATTACACAAGCAATGACGCTTAAACTAAAAGACCCCTTCAACGAGGCGAAATTACAGGCGGATTTGGACCGCATTAAAGCCAAGTATGCCGAAAAGGGATATGTCAACGCGCAAATTACCTACGAACTGACTACCGACGAAAAATTGGGCGTAGTGTCTGTGAAACTCCTCATCCGCGAGGGCGAGCGCGTGCGAGTGAAAGACGTTACCATTAATGGCAGCGGCGAACTGCCGTCGGAAAAAATTTTGAAAAAAGCCTCCAACCGCCCCGGCAAGGTCTTTAAACCGCAAAATTTACAGCGCGACTGGGTAAAAATGATGCTCTTCGGCCGCAATAAAGGGTACAGCGAATTTACCCTTTCCGAGCCGAAAGTACAACTAAATGACGACAAAACCGAAGCCGCTATTTCCTACGATTTAACGGAGGGCGAAAAGGTGGACTTTGGCACCGTTTCTTTTGCGGGAAACAATGTTTTTACACCCGAAGAACTTAAAAAACAAGTATTCTTCCGCGAGGGGCATCTCTATAACCAAAAAGATTTTGACGATACCATTACCGCTATCCAAGAACAATACGCAGACAAAGGCTATCTGCAAGCGCGCGTCAACCCCGTAAAAAATATTGAAAACGGCAAACTCAATTTGACCTTTGATATTGCCGAAGGCCGCATTTTTTACATTGATAACGTAGATGTTACCGGCTATGAACATACAAAAAAATACGTTTTTACGCGCGAACTTTCCATCCACCCGGGCGATTTGTACGATAATGCAAAAATTAAACGCAGCCAGACCAAAATTATGAATTTGGGCTTTATTAACGACGTGCAGATAGATTTGCAGCCCACTGCCGACCCGCAAAAAGTAGATTTAGGATTTAACGTCGTAGAAGGGCGACCGGGTATGTTTACGGCAGGCCTCGCGATGAGTTCTATGGACGGCTTGTACGGAGAACTCTCTATCAACCATATGAACCTGTTTGGCCGCGCCCAACGGTTATCCTTACGCACAATGTTCGGTAAAGAAATTTTAGATTATACCGTCAGTTGGTCCACCCCGTGGATTTATGACAAGCCCACCTCGCTGGGTGTGGATTTATTCAACACCCGCCGCTACCGCTCGTTCTCCGATGAAAACCAGGCCTATACGGAAAAACGTATCGGCGGACGGGTAAAAGTCGGTCCGCGTTTTAATGATGATATTTACCAGTTGTCCTTTGGTTATTCGTTTGAAAACATTGATATTTACGATATTGACCAACGCTTCATTTGCACGCCGGGCAAAAAACCGGGCGAGTGCATTGAAAAAGGCAAAACCAATCTTTCCACCCTCAGCGCGGATTTCGCCGTAGATACCCGCGACAATATGTGGGACCCCACGCAGGGCTGGCGCAACTCCTTGGGCCTGGCCTTGGCGGGCGGCCCGATTGGCGGAGACCTGGATTTGTGGTACTTAAATGCCCGCTCCATTTTCAACTACACGGTTCTTAACGTAGGCGGGAATTACCCGATTGTATTTGTGCTGTCCAATAAATTCGGCTCTGTGCAGGCCTATGGGCGCACCACGGAAGTACCGCCTTATGAAAAATTCTTCTTGGGCGGCGCGGATACGATTCGCGGGTACGAACGCGCGGGCGAAATCGGCCCCGATTTCGGCGGCGATATGTACTATGTATTAAATGCCGAGTTGCGCTTCCCGATTGCGCGCGAAGGCAGACGAAATATGGCTCAATTTGCCTTCTTCTTTGATATGGGCAACTCGTGGAACAAATTTAGCGAGTTGGACTTTTCCTTAGGGCCGGACCGAAACCAATTTAAAGCGGGGGTAGGGGTAGGGTTACGCTTTACTACGCCGTCGTTGCCTATCCGTATTGACTGGGGCTACGGTTTGAATCATGGCCCGAACCAAGACAGGTCGCATTTCTATTTCAATATTTCCAATATGATGTAAGGAGTGTATGAAAAAAGTTTGGCTGTTTCTACTGGTTTCTTGTCTGGCAGGACTTCTCCAAGCGCAAAACGCACCGGAGAAAGAGCCTGCTTTGACGGATAAAGAAGCCGCCGCCGTGGCCTCTATCTTAGCCAAATCCGCACAAGAAACCGCCCAACCGGCCCCGGCCTCCGACAACATTATTCTGCCGGAGGAAACCAAGAGCGAAGCCTTTGCGCAAGCCGATACACACACGGGAACCAATGCCCCCGAACCGCCAATGACCGCCGAGCAAATGGCAGCCGCCGCCGATAAAGAAGCCCCTCTCTCCCCCTCCGTACAGGACGAGCCGGCAGAGGAACAGCCCAAAGAAATGCAAAAATGCTTAACGGTGGCCTTTATTGATATTGACGAGGCCTTTAACGAACATCCGCGCACGATTGCCGTTAAAGAGCAAATCCGTTTAAAAATTTTATCCAAAGAAAACGAAGTGCAAGGCGCGCGGCAGTTAATAAATGTTTTGACCGCCGAAAACGACCGTTTAGCGGCACAGTTGCGCGAGTTAAAACCGTTTTATGAACGTATTGTGGTGGAACCCACAAAATTACAGCCGCAGATTCAAGAAAGTGCGGACTCTCTGGTATTGGGCAACTTGTTAAACCGCCTGACTTTTTCGGGTGCGGAAATTTTATCCACCAGCCCCTTAAACTCGCCAGCGGAACTGGACGATTTGACGGCGCGTATTGCTTCCAATAAAAAAATTATTGCGGAGCGCGGCTTTTTTATTGATAATTATAAATATACCACGCGCGAAGAAATTTTAAAGTTGGAAAAGAAAGAAGTAAACGCAATTTTGCAAGACATTTACACGGAAATAAAATCCTTCGCCAAAAAGCGTAATATCGGTGCAGTGGTCCGCAAAGACGAAATTTTATACGGAGACCGCCCGGTAAACGTTACCAAGGATTTTATCTCCCGCCTGAAAAAGGCAAAAAAATACCGCCAACGCGGAAAGTAGAGGTTTTTATATGTTGAAATTAACCGTAGCCGAAGCGGCTAAGATTACCGGGACACAAGACGTTTCCAAGCCGGATACCGCCATTACCGCCCTTTGTTCGCTGGAAGAAGCACACGAAGGCGGACTTTGTTATTTAACTTCTTTGGAAAAAGCAGACTTGTTGAAAGACTTAAAAGCCTCCGCCCTTATCGTGCCCGAAAGTGCCCAAGGACAGGATATTCCTTTCAACGGGGCGCTTTTGTATGCTAAAAATCCCGAGTGGGCCTTTATTCTTTTAATGAAATATGCCGATGCACAAAAACAAAAACACACCTCCGGCATCCACCCCACCGCCGTTATCAGCGGGTCGGCCAAACTGGGGGCAAATGTTTCTGTCGGGGCTTATACCGTTATTGAGGACGGTGCGCAAATCGGCGACAATACCGTTATTTTCCCGCAATGTTACATTGGCAAAAATGTATCCGTCGGCAAGAACTGCTACATTTACCCGCAGGTCGTTATCCGCGAGGAGTGCATACTGAAAGATTACGTTATTTTGCAGGCCGGGGCTAAAATCGGCTCGGACGGTTTCGGGTTTACATTTCACGACGGACGCCACCAAAAAATTCCGCAAATCGGCAATGTGGTTTTGGGCAACGATGTAGAAGTGCAGTCCAATACCTGCATTGACCGCGCCAAAATTTCCAGCACGGTCATTGGCGACAATACAAAAATTGATAACCTCGTCCAAATCGGGCACAACGTACACGTGGGGATGAGCAGTATTATGTGCGCCCAAGTCGGGGTGGCCGGCACAACGGAAATCGGCAACGGGGTCATTTTGGCAGGCCAAGTGGGTCTGGCCGGACATATGTCCATCGGCGACCGCGCCCAGGTCGGCGCACAATCCGGCGTAATGACATCTATTCCCGCCGGACAAACCTATTTCGGCTATCCGGCTATGCCCCAACGCGAGGCCTTCAAATTGCAGGCTATTTTGCGCAAACTGCCCGAAATGCACAAGGAATTTAGAACTTTTAAAAAGCAGTTGGAAGAAACCAAAAACTTATCGTTTTTCGGAAAACTAAAAAAATTATTAGGATTATAATATGAGAAAAACCCTTTCTGCCACCGCCGTTGTAACAGGCAACGGCTTACACACGGGCGTACCCGCCACACTTACGTTTAAGCCCGCAGACAACGGCATTACCTTTTTACGCACCGATATCCCCGGTGCCAAACCCATTGCCGCCTTGGCCCAAAACGTCAGTTCCACCTTACGCGGTACCAATTTAAAAAACGAAACTGCCGAGGTGTGGACAGTGGAACACGTTATGTCTGCCTTGCACGCTTTGGGGCTGACAGACGTTACCGTAGAAATGGACGGCCCGGAGCCGCCGGTAACCGACGGAGCAAGCGACGTATATGTAGAGGCCCTTTTAAAAGCGGGCTTAAAGGATTTGCCCGCCGAACAACCGCTGTTAAACATTAAGCAAAAAATCACTTATACAAGCGGACGTATTGCCTACTCGGCAGAGCCAGCAGATAAATTAACTTTTACCTTTGTCTTTTTGCACAAACACCCGTTGGTCAGCCACCAAGAATTTACTTTGGAATTTACACCGGACAATTATATCCAAGAAATTGCCCGCGCACGCACCTTCGGCTTTGAAGAAGAACTGGCCTTTTTAAAGGCGCACGGTCTGGCAAAAGGCGGAAATTTGGAAAATGCCGTCATTGTCGGCAAAGATAAATTTATCAACGAACTGCGCTACCCGGACGAACTTGTCCGCCACAAAATTTTGGATATGGTTGGCGACCTGTGTTTAACCGGGCGCAAACTGCCGCCGCTTAAAATTACCTGCACCTGCGGCGGGCATAAACACAACGTAATTTTCGCCAAGATTCTCTTGGCCAATTCGGAGGACAAATGAGCGTTAAATCCGCTAGTTTAAAGGACTTTTTAACACTTCCCGCCGTAGATGTTTACGACCGGGAACGCATTAAAAAGAATATTCCGCACCGCGAGCCTTTCCTGCTTGTGGATGAAGTAAAAGTATTGGAAGAAAAAAAGAAATATCTCGGCAAGCACTTTGTACGCCCCGACGAGTATTACTTTAAAGGACACTTTCCCGCCAAACCGGTTATGCCGGGTGTATTGGTAGTGGAAAGTATGTCCCAAGCGTTTGGCGGGGCCATGATGGGCTATATTACGCAAGGAAAAGGCGGACTGCCGCTCTTTTTAAGCATTGAAAATGCCAAATTCCGCGGGATGGTACAACCCGGCGATACGCTGGAAATGCCGATTGAAATCTTGCGTCTGGGCAAAATTTCCAAAATCTATGCAGAAGCCTACGTCAACGGCAAACTGTGCACGCAGGCCACCCTTAATTTTATTCTAGGAGAAATTCCCAATGTCTAACATACACCCTACGGCGGTAATTGATCCCTCCGCCCAAATTGACCCCTCTACCCATATTGGGCCCTACACCGTCATTGGCAAGGGCGTTATCATCGGTAAAAATAACAAAATCGGTCCGTTCTGCGTAATTGAAAATACAACGATGGGCGACGGCAACGATATTATTGCCAGTGCCTTTATCGGTGTAAAACCGCAAGATTTATCTTATAAAGATGAACCGACCCGCGTGCAAATGGGGGATTTCAACCAAATCCGCGAGTGCGTAACCATCCACCGCTCCACAAACCTGGAAAAACCGACCACTATCGGCAATTACTGCCTGTTAATGGCTAACTCCCACGTTGCGCACGATTGCCGCCTGGGCGACCACATTATCGTAGCCAACAGCACGGGAATTGCGGGACACGTCCAAGTAGAGGACCGCGTGGTAATGTCCGGTATGGTGGGAATCCACCAGTTTGTCCGCGTGGGCACAATGGCTATGCTCTCCGGCGGGGCAATGCTTCCGCTGGATATTCCGCCCTACTGTATTGCCCAAGGCCAGCGCGCCCGCTTGGTCGGGTTGAATCTTGTCGGGATGCGCCGCGGAGGCCTTTCGCGCGAAACCATTATGGAAATCAAACGTGCCTATAAAGCCTTGTTCCGAAGCGGCAAACGCCTGCAAGATGCTATGGCGGAATTGGAAGCCACCCACCCCTGCAAGGAAGTACAGCATATCATTGATTTTTGCAAAACTTCCCCGCGCGGTGTAGCCACAGCCAAAACCAAACTGCACGATGATGACTAATAAAATAGGTCTTATCGCCGGCGAAGGGAAAATGCCCGTTTACATTGCCCAAAAAGCAACATCAAAGGGCTATGAAGTCTATGTAGCCGGTGCAAAAGGCAACGCCAAAGAAAACGATTATAAAACCTGCGCCAAAGTGTTCCGGGCTTTCCGCCTGGGACAGTTGGGCGCGGGCATCCGTTTTTTTAAAGAACACGGCGTAACCCGCGTGATTATGGCCGGCCGCGTACAGCACACCTCTATTTTTACTAATTTAATGCCTGATTTACGCGGGGCAAAGTTTTTGGCTTCCTTAAAGAATATGCAAACCAAAAATATCCTCTCCCGCGTAATGGACGAATTTAAAAAGGACGGCATTGAATTTGAACACTCGGCCCTGTTTTTAGAAGATTTTATGCCACAAAAAGGCGTTTTGTCCGCCAGAAAACCAACCGCGGAGGAACAACAAGCGGCGGAATTTGGTTATAAAACCGCCAAAGCCATTGCGGCGCTGGATATTGGGCTTACCTGCGTGGTCAGCCAAAATGCCGTAATCGCTGTGGAAGGGATGGAAGGTACGGACCGCTGTATTTTGCGCGCGGGCGAACTGTACCGCGAGTCTGCCGAGAAAAAATCGTCCGTAGCGGTGGTGAAAGTGGCCCGCCCCAACCAAGACAACCGCTTTGACTTGCCCGTTATCGGCAAAGGAACGCTGGAAAGCCTGCACAAGGCGGGAATTTCCGTATTGGCCTTTGAAGCCGAAAAAACCCTTGTTTTAGATTTAGAGGACGTTATTGCCCTGGCCGACAAATATAAAATCTGCTTAATGGCGGTATAAGGCTTACAGCCAATACCGCCCGTTTTCTGGCTTAGCCCCCAACGAGGCACAAAAAGTAGCAAAACGTGGGCCAATAGAGGAACACTCCCGTTTTCCGGCGTACATTGGAGAATGGTCTAGCCATTGAACAAAGCGTACCGAAGGAGTCCAATTACCCCATTTAGTGTTACCGGGGGTATAAATACCTACCACATTTTGTTCTGTATAATTAAACATATCTATAAAAAATTCTCCGCAAACGGCTACTGTACTATCCCCCATTAAGTAACAGCCTTGTGGCAAGGTTAAATCCGTTTCATCTATCCTAGAAGGATAATTTCCATTGGCCAAATAATATACTTCCATAGCATTGGCAATAGGTTTTACCACGGCTTGTAACTGAGTATAATGTGCTTTATCCACTGCTTTATTATATTGTGGTAAAGCCACCGCCGCCAAAATACCAATAATGAGCACAACAACTAATAGTTCAATTAAGGTAAAACCTCCTGTTGCCGTGCGGCCACTTGTTGTTAAACCGTCATCCCGTCGTGTATTTATACGGGGGCTGTCGTTATTATTGTTGTCATTCCCGAGTGTCGTAGTCGGGAATCTGCTGTTCGCCGTTGCGGTTCTCTTACAAAACGACAGATCCCCGACAGAACCCTTCGGGGATGACACCATAGAAGTAAATCCTTTCATTTTTTTCTCCTTTTTAAAACCTTTATATTTGAGCAAAACAGTCTTTTATACGCGTTTTTACACAACGAATACATCCGGGTATACCCACTGCGAATTATCAAAATTTTAACAAAAAAAAAAAACGAAACAACCCCTTTACAATAAGTCCTGCGGACGGCTTACCTTTTTCCCCTCTTTTGATTAATGGAGCCATACTTTTTTGCAATGTCGCAAACCAACGAAACATCATCAATAAAAACTACATTGTTTAGTCGTCATCCCCGAGGAATTGAGTCGGGGATCTGTCGTTTTGTAAGAGAACCGCAACGGCAAAAACAGATTCCCGAACCCTGCGGGCCGCCCCACACTCGGAAATGACCTCCGCGGCAAACGACAGATCCCGTATAAAGACACTACGGAACAAAACAACAAAAAAGGCCGTTATAAAAATTGGGGGTCATTCTGAACTTGTTTCAGAATCTACATCTTGGGCAGTTCGTTGTTGTCTAAAAAGGCATACTGGAAGGTCTCTGTCCAGGATGACGACAACTACAATACAAAAGACAAACTATCCACCTGAAACCTATATAATAGACCCTCACAGAAACTCTACGGGGTACCGCCTAGCGGTATGGACGGCAATTCAGGCGGGCCATTAATTTAGCCGCAACTAATTCCGCCGCCCCTTTTCATTTCGCTTTCTTTATGATAGTATTTAATAGGAAGTTTCTCTCCCAACGCGGGAGAGCGTTCTATTTTGTATTTAAAGAGGAATTAAAATGACCGAAAGAACACCTATCATTGCCGGAAACTGGAAGATGCACAATACGCTCGCGGAATCTGCCGCCCTTATTACTGCTCTTACCAAAGCCGGGAATAAAAACCACGTTGAAATTATCGTTGCGCCGTCTTATACGTCGCTCGCCAAAGTGGCGGAACTCGCCAACGGGTCCGAAATTAAAGTAGCCGCACAAGATGTACATTGGGAAGATAAAGGCGCCTTTACAAGTGCCGTTTCCCCTGTACAAGCCAAAGATGCCGGTGCTACCCATACCTTAATCGGCCACAGCGAACGCAGAAGCGTTTTCGGCGATACTGACGAAATTTTGAACAAAAAAGTAGCCGCCGCCTTGCGCCACGGCTTGACCGTTATCTTCTGCGTAGGCGAAACACTAGAACAACGCGAAGCCGGCAAAACTCTTTCCGTCATTGAAGAACAACTCAAAAACGGCTTAAACGGCTTTACCGAAGAACAATTAAAAGGTCTTATTATCGCCTATGAACCCGTTTGGGCTATCGGCACGGGCAAAACCGCCACGCCGGACCAAGCGCAAGAAGTACACGCCGCCATCCGCGCCTATTTGGGCAAAGCCTACTCTGCCGCGTTTTCCGGTGCCACCCGCATTTTGTACGGCGGCAGCGTAAAAGATACTAACGTGGACGAAATTATGGCCAAACAAGATGTGGACGGCGCCTTGGTGGGCGGTCAGTCTTTGGTCGCGGAAAAATTCGCCCGCATTATCAACTACAATAAATAATATTTAAAAGGGGTTTCGTATGAACTTGGCTAAACTGATTGACCACACTATTTTAAAACCGATTGCCGGGAAAGAGGATATTCTCCGCGTTTGCGACGAAGCACGCAAGCACGGCTTTTGCAGCGTTTGCATCAACCCGTTTTGGGTGCCTTACGCCAAAGAACTCTTGGCTGGATCGGACGTAAAAGTATGCACGGTCATCGGTTTCCCGTTGGGGGCGAATACCACCGCAGTCAAGACATACGAAACCCAAGACGCTATCAAAAACGGAGCCGACGAAATTGATATGGTTATCAATATCGGCGCGCTCAAAGATAAAGATTACGACACCGTTTTGCAAGATATCCAGTCCGTCCGCGGGGCCTGCAAAGGGAACATTTTAAAGGTAATTATTGAAACCTCCCAACTGACGGATGCCGAAAAAGTAAAAGCGTGCGAAATTTCCGCCCAAGCCGGGGCCGACTTTGTCAAAACCTCTACGGGCTTTACAGGGGGCGGCGCTACGGCGGCGGATGTGGCTTTGATGAAGAAATCTATTCCCGCCCATATGCAGGTAAAGGCTTCCGGCGGGGTACGCACGCGCGAAGATTTTGATGCTATGGTCGCCGCAGGGGCTACCCGTATCGGTGCCAGTTGCGGTGTAAAAATTGTAGAGGACAAATGATTACCAACTGGGATATCCTTTCCCGTATAGACCCAGCCACGCAAAACATCCGTTACACTTTGGTAACGGACGGTACGGAGCGTGATGCGCAGTTGCTCGCCAAAAAATTGGCGGGTTATGTTTCTGCATCCGCCACGGCTCTGCCGCCGTTTAACTTTTCTTTTGAGTTGCCTATGGATTTAAACGAGGATACCTTGTCCAAAATCCGTACGGCAACCGAAGAAGGGGTGGCTCAAATAAACAAAGTAAACCAATTTGCGCCGGACGGTGCGTTGGGCGACCCTCTGTTTAACGGGAAAACGGACTTATCCGGGTCCGTCGGCCAGGTGGCTTCCGAGGACAGTTTCTTTAAACCCAATCCGCCCGCCGCACCTGTGCCGGATAATTTGGAACAGCACGCCGTTGCTATGCCCAAAGACGAAAAACCTGCCGCGGAGCAAGAACCGCTGACAATTAACGACAAAGATATGCTCATTAAAGATATGGAGGGCACTATGCTGGACAATATGCCCTTGGAGGATATCTTTTCGGCGGAAACCAAGTATGATATGTTTTTGGACTTGGAAAACCAAAAATTAGTCAAAAACAACCAACAGCAACGCGAGCAAAAAATAAATATTCTAGCCGACGGAAAAGACAGTTTGGAAGAATCCTTTAATGTTTTTGAACAGAAAATAAAGGACCAAACCTGCATTATTGATTTAGACGATTTAAACAAAGTTACCGGGCAAATTTCCCAAAAGGATACAGGGTTTGTAAAGCACGCTAACACCGTGCCGCCTACCCCGGGTATAGAAGCCAAAACGGTTGCCGCGCCGGAGGTAAATGCGGATATAGATATTCCGCTCCAAGCCGCCGTGCGCCCGGAGGAACCGCAAAATGTTCAGACGGAAAACTCCGCCGAAGAGCAACCCTTGCCGGAAATAGTTGCTAAACCTGTCCCGGAAATTCCGGCAGAGCCGGCACCGACAGAACCTGTTGCGGCCGAGGTTTCTCCCGCTAAGGAAGAAACAGCACCGGACCCAGTTGATTTATTAAACAAACCCGCAGACCATCCGTCTGTGGCAGACCCCTTTGAAAATATAGAAAAATCCACCGTTCGCCCTGATGATGACGAGCCCCTTAATTTAGGACCTGCGCCGGAGGAGGCCTCGGTGGAACTGGCTGAACCAATACACGGGCAAATTCCGGAAGAAGAACATTTGCTTAACACCGTGCCGCACGCACCTGTGATTGAACAGGCAACTCTGCAAGAGGACGGCGAGGATTTGCCAGAAATTACTATCCGTGGACAAAAAATAGACTCGTTGGACAAAACGTTCCATTTGGAAACGACCATTAACACCGAACTAATGCAAAACCAGTACGAAAAGTCGTTCCACCAAACCGTTCCGCCCGCCGCGCCCAAACCGCGCCCCGAGGCTCCCGTCCAACCGCAGGCTCCGCGCCCGCAACAGACCGCCGCGCCGGCCGTACAAACACCTTTTGTTCCGGTAAAACCGGGGGAATCTATTATGGAAGAACATAACGCAGAAAAAACCACTTTTCGCATTAGACGCAAATTAAATACCGAACCGGCAACTCCCGCACCGGCCCATACGCCTGTGCCGCACGCGCCTGTTGCCCCGGTGCATCCGGCCCCGGCTATGCCGCAGCCGCGCCCGCAACAGCCTCAGGTACAGCAGCCTGTTCATCAGCCCAAACCGGCTATGCCCGCCCCGGCAGCAGGCAAAACTATTTTGGAAAAGACCAAAACCATTGACCACTCTATTGAAATTCCGCTCTCGGAAATCAAAAAGCATAATTGGCCCTTGGAAGTACCGTTGGTGCCCACTTACACGCTTGAAAATATGGTAATGTCCGTCAACCGCTTTGCGCATGCGACGGCCATTTCCGTCATTGAAAACCCGGGTAAACTCTACAACCCCTTGGTGTTGCACGGTGCAACGGGTACGGGCAAAACGCACTTTTTAAACGCTATGGCATATGCGTTCTCTAAAAAATTCGGACAGGAGAACATCTTTTTGACTAACGGTGTGCGGCTTTCGCGCGGGATTCAACGCTATGTAATGGAAGGAAACATTGAAAAATTTGACAAGTTTATGGGCAGCGTAAAGGTGCTTCTCATTGACGACATCCATCTATTGGCCATTAACGAGCAAAACCGCGTGCATATTTCCAACTTACTTAACAAGTTTCTGCGCGAGCAAAAGCAAATTGTAATTACTTCTAAATACCCGCCGGAAAGTTTGGAAAAATTAGAAGAATTAATCCGCTTCCGATTGGATTCCGGTTGGATTTCGGAATTAAAGCCGGCGGGCGGTTCCGCACATTTAAAAATCGTTAAAAAAATGCTCTTGGAAAACGGAGTAGATTTAAACGACGCCCAAGTAACCGATTTCTTTGGCGGAGCCCATATGACATTAGGCACCGTTACGCGCAGCATCCGCCGCTTAAAAGTATTGGAAAATTTAATTTTTCCTAATCTGCCGGAATCGGAACGCTCCCAGGCCGCCATTTTTGAAAAACTGCTGGCTACCAACGGCGAAGATGCCACAAGCGAAATTTTAACCCGCGACATAGAAAGCATTACTACTTTATCCACCGTGGGCAACGGCGAGTGGGGCCGCATTGGCTTCTTCTACCCGCAAAACAGTTCCCATTTGATGAATTGGATGGTGTTCTGCCTGGAACAGCGCGCCAAAGAGTTGGGTATTTCCGGCGGATTTGATATTGCCGTGCGCTCCTCTTATGCTACGGAAAACATTATTTCATCCGCCTTTAAAATCGCCAACTTATGCGATAACAAAAAATTAAAAGGGGCGGTCATTTTAGGGCCCTCGCTCCAAGTGTGCGACCCGTCCGTGCGCGAGAATTTCTACGATATTCTTACGCATATGTTGGAAATTATGCTCATCCGCTGTGGGATTATCAATTACGAAGATACCAAAGCCCCCAGCACTTATGTAAAGGTAATTTCTGAATTGTTGAGGTAATTTATGAAGAAACTTTTAACGCTTTGCACCGCCGCGCTTTTTGCGTGTGCTTGTGCGGGCACAATGAAATCCGCCGTCAAAAATGGTGCAATTGCCCCTGCCTTTAACGATACCCTTTTAGATAATAATTATCTGTGGGTGCGCGGATTTGGGGCCGCCAATCCCAATCACACAAGCGACTCCCAGCGGCGCATTATGAGCCGCGAGGCCGCCATCGCCCACGCCTACCAGCGGGCTACGGAAGTATTGTACGGCGCTAATTTGGAATCCAATGTGCAAGTGGTGGATGCCGTGTCCGTAGGCAGCACGATTGACTCGTCCGCCGAGGGCGTTATCCGCCAAATGGAACTTATTTCCACCGAATATATGGAAGACGGCGGCTGCGCCGTCATTATGCGCTTGGACAGAGCGCGCCTGAAAGCATCAGGGTTGGACCCGGAGGGCAAAAAATAATGAAGAAACTTTTATTTCTGCTGTTAGCCTGCACTTTTTTTGTATCGGCGTGCGGCTCGCTTCGTATCGGCCCCAAAGGAGAAGGGGAATATGTGGAAGCCGAATCGTTGGTTCCTTATAACGAAAATAATTTAAGACAAATGAAAAAAGACGGTATTTTAGCCGCCCAAAAGTCTGCCGTGGAAAAGGTGGCGGGTGTATTTATTTCGTCGGCTACTACCGTGGACCAGGCGCAATTAGTGGAGGACAAAATCGTATCCAAAACCGCCGGTTTCATCCGTCGCAGCCACGTTACCAAATCGTACCGCAAAGGCGATGAATACTACACCAAAATCAAAGCAATGGTGTTGGTGAAAGACATTGGCGATATCATAAAACAGTCCGAAGCCGATTCCTTTGCCAAAAAAACCAATATTTTGGTTACGTCCCGCGAAATGGTGGGCGACGACATCTCCCTTAAACAAGATTGCAAACAGGCTGTTTACCGCGCCTTAAAGAATCAACCCTTTGCCTTAATCAACGGCGACAATTTAAGCCAAAACAATATTGAAAACCCCAACTCGGTTATAGATAAAGCCCGTACCGAAGGCGCACGCTTTGTGATTGTGGCAGACGTAGAAACCAATCCTATCTCCGCCTTGCCCGGCACCGCTTCGCCTTTTAAATCGTACCGCGCGCGTGCGGCTATTAAAACCTTTGCCACCAATAACTATGCCGTAGTGGCAGAAGGGGCCGATCAACTAAGCGGTTTGGACCCGCTGGACGATATTGCGGCGCAAAAGTCCATTTCCGCCGCGTGCGAAGCAGCCGCCAAACGCTTGGTTGAACCCATTAATGCGGCTATCAATTCCGCCAAAGTATTTAATTTAACCGTCAAAGATGTGGGAAATATTGAACGATTAAAACAGGTACAGGATATTTTAAAAGACCTGCGCGAAATTGAGGATTACAATTTGATACGCTATGCCAACTCGGCGGCGCAATTTGAAGTATCGGCTAATATTGGCACACCGGAAGAATTAACCGCCAAAATTATCCGCAAATACAATATTAATTTCACGGTGGTTACCATTACACCCAATGCCATCGTGCTGAGTTTTAACTGATTATGCTGGCCAATGTATGCACCGGAGCCATTAAGGGGATAGAAGGCTTTGCGGTATCCGTAGAAGTGGATATCGCCCCCGGTATGCCTACCTTGGCCGTGGTTGGTCTGCCTGATGCCGAAGTGCGCGAAAGCAAGGAGCGCGTGGTAGCCGCCGTGCGCAACAGCGGGTTTGATTTCCCCACCAAACGCATTACCGTTAATTTAAGCCCCGCAGAATTGCGCAAAAGCGGCACACAATTTGATTTACCTATTGCCTTGGGCATCCTGGCGGCCAGCGAACAACTTTCGCCCGATGCCGCCGCCAAAATAAAAGACTTACTTGTATTGGGCGAACTGGCCTTGGACGGCTCCCTCCGGCCGTGCGCGGGTGTGCTCCCAATGCTCATTTCTTGCAAGGAACTGGGTAAAACCGCTGTTATTCCCCCGCAAAACGTATTGGAAGGGCAAGTATCCGGCGCGCCGTTTATCACACCGCACACACTAAAAGAATTAGCCGGATATTTGGAAGGGAAACTGACCTTACAGGATGTAAAATTGTCCTATGTTCCCCAAGAGGAAGAAAGCCCCGTAGCGGAATTGGATTTCAGTGAAGTAAAGGGGCAGGCACTTGCCAAACGCGCCTTGGAAATCGCCGCCGCTGGCGGTCATAATGTGCTGATGATTGGCCTACCGGGCACAGGTAAAAGTATGCTCGCCAAACGCTTCCCGGGTATTTTACCGCCGCTAACGCAAGAAGAATCCTTAGAAATTACCAAAATTTACTCCATTTGCAACTTAATGGGCAAGAGCCGCCTTTTAACCCGCCGCCCGTTCCGGGACCCGCACCACACCATTTCGGACGTGGCTCTTATCGGCGGAGGCTCCACTCCGCGCCCGGGTGAAGTTTCGTTAGCGCACAATGGCGTTTTGTTTTTGGACGAATTTGCGGAATTTTCCCGTTCGTCCTTGGAAGTCTTGCGCGAGCCTTTGGAAAACGGCCGCGTAACCATTTCCCGCGCCAAGGAAACCGTTTCTTATCCGGCCCGCTTTACGTTAATTGCGGCGATGAATCCCTGCCCCTGCGGGCACTTGGGCGATCCGATAAAGCCTTGCACCTGTTCGCCAATGCAGGTCAACCGTTATAAATCACGCATTTCCGGGCCGCTGTTAGACCGTATTGATTTAACCGTCAATTTAAATCCTGTTAAATATTCCGACTGGAATAAAAAGAGTGAGGGAGAAACCTCCGCCCAAATCCGAGAGCGCGTATTAAAGGCGCGCGAAATTCAGCGAAACCGCTTTAAAAACTCCGCCACAACGGCTAATGCCTTTATGACGCCCAAAGAAATTAAGGAATTTTGTTTGCTTCCTGCCGGCGCGGATGCCATCTTGGAAACCGCTATGCGCAAGTTTGGGCTAAGCGCACGCAGTTTGGATAAAATTTTAAAAACCGCGCGCACGATTGCCGACTTAGACGGTAAAGAAAATATTGAAGTCAACCATTTGGTAGAAGTAATGCAATACCGACCGTTGGACCGCAAAGGAGTGGCCGATATTTAATATGAATCCGTCCGTTTCCGCCGCCGAACGGCTGGCCAGAATCCGCCTAAATGCTTTTTTATTCTTCCGTGCCGATTGGCTGGAACGGCTGATTGAAATTTTCGGGTCTGCCGAGGAAATTTTGCGCCAAGATGCCCAAACCTTATCCCAAGAAGCCAATTTAAACCTTTCTACCGCAAACCATCTGTTGCAGGCTGCCTTTGCCTTAGACCCGCAAGAAGAGTGGGACAAAACAGCCGCTTTGGGCGGACATATTTTCGTACCGGAAGATGAAGAATACCCGCAATCTTTAAAAAATATCAAAGAAGCCCCGCTCGTTATCTATGTATTGGGCAAACTCCCCCCGCCGGAACAAGCCTGCGTGGGGATGGTGGGCACGCGCAAAATCACCCCTTACGGCCGCCGCGTGGCAGCCAAACTGGCGGGAGATTTGACTGCTTGCGGAGTAACGGTTGTCAGCGGGCTGGCGCGGGGAGTGGACAGCGAGTGCCACGCCGCTGCCGTACGCCTTAAAAAGCCGACCGTGGCCGTTATCGGTACCGGGGTGGGGCGTTGTTATCCGCCCGAAAACCGCGCTTTGGAAAAAGCCATTTTGGAACACGGCGGGGCCGTCATCAGCGAACTGCCGTTTAACCGCCCGCCCAATGCCTTTCATTTCCCGCGCAGAAACCGCATTATTGCCGCGCTGTCGCAACCGGTTGTAGTGGTAGAAGGCGAAATTAAGTCCGGCGCGCTGATTACCGCTAAACTCGCCCTGGAAATGGGCAAGGACGTTTTAGCCGTACCCGGCCCCATAGACAGCCCCCAGTCCGGCGGACCAAATAACCTAATAAAAGACGGGGCAGGGGTTGTAACCTCTGTTGTAGATATACTAGACTATATACCACAGCAACTGCGCTTCGGGCTAGACAGCCGCTTCTTTGAAAAGAAAGACGACTCCCCCCAAAAGCCGGAAGAAGATTTAACACCCCGGCAGCGCGCGGTAATGACCGCCGTAGGCGGCGGACAGGCCAGTTTGGACCAAATCGCCGAAGCAATAAATGCCGACGTGCCGGAAGCGGCCTCATTATTATTTGAATTGGAAGTAAAAGGATTTTTGGCCTGCGAAAACGGCCTGTACAGTAAAAGCAAATTTTAACACTTTATAAGGAAGTGAATTATGGCAAGCACCAATGTAAAAGGTAAAAAGTTGGTTATTGTGGAGTCTCCCACAAAACAGAAAACCATCAGCAAAATTCTAGGAAACGATTTTATTGTGCGCAGTTCCTTTGGGCATGTGCGCGATTTACCCTCCAAGGATATCGGTGTAGATATTGAACACGGCTTTAATCCCACTTATGTACCGGTGGAACGCGCCAAACGGCTGATTGCGGAACTGACCGCCGCCGCCAAAAATGCAAGCGAAATTTATCTCGCTACTGACCCTGACCGCGAGGGCGAAGCCATCGCGTGGCACTTAGTAGAACTGTTAAAACTCCCCAAAGACCGTTACCAACGTATTTTCTTTCACGAAATTACGCCGTCAGCCATTAAAGAGTCCTTTGCACACGCCCGTAAAATTGACGACAATCTCGTCAATGCCCAACAGGCGCGCCGCATTTTGGACCGCATTGTGGGATACAAATTATCCCCCCTCCTGTGGAAGAAAATTACCTCCGGCTTATCCGCCGGACGCGTGCAATCTGTGGCGGTGCGTTTGCTGGCTGAACGCGCCAAAGAAATAGCCGAATTTAAAGAACAGGAATACTGGACTATCGGCGCCCAGTTTGAAAAGCCCAACACCGCTCCGTCTTTTTGGGCGCGCGTAACCAAATGGCAGGGCAAAAATGTGGAACAAACCACCACTTATAAACTTTTCGCCGAAGATTATAAAGTTAAAACTACCGTTTTTGATAAGCCGGAAAAATTGGCCCCGCTTTCGGACCTGTTAAGAAAAGGCCCCAATGTGGTTGCCAAGGTGGAAAAGAAGGAGGTTAAGCAAAAGCCGAAACCACCCTTTATCACCAGTTCTATGCAGCAGGATGCCTACAACAAATTGGGATTCCCTTCCCAAAAAACAATGATGACGGCGCAACATCTCTACGAAGGCATTGAAATTTCCGGCCAGACTATCGGTCTTATTACCTATATGAGAACGGACTCCTTCAACGTCTCAAAACTGTTGCAGGAGCAAACCAAAAAGTTCATCGGCGAGAAATACGGCCCGGCTTTTGTTCCTGCCAAACAACCCGTTTACAAAAGCAAAGTAATGGGCGCACAGGAAGCCCACGAGGCTATCCACCCTACCGATGTGCGCCGCACACCGCAAGCCATGAAGCCTTATTTAACCGCCGACCAGTACAAACTGTACGAACTGATTTGGCTGCGCTTTGTGGCAAGCCAAATGGCTGATGCTGTTTTTAATACTGTTTCCATTGATATCGCCTCCGGCGAAGAAAAACAATGCACGCTCCGCGCCAATGGCCGCACGGTCAAATTTCCGGGGTACTTATCCATTTATAAAGACCAGGATGATGAATCCTCCGGCGACGATACCGGTACCAGCGCTTTGCTGCCGGTGCTTGCTGAGGGCGACGAACTCAACCTGCTGGACCTTAAAACCAAAGACCATAAAACCACCCCGCCGCCGTGCTATAACGAAGCCAGTTTAATTAAAACGCTTGAAAAGCACGGTATCGGCCGTCCGTCCACCTACGCACCAACTATTAAAACGATTTTGGACCGCAAATATATTGCGCGCCAACCCAAAACCAGTAAATTGGTAGCCACGGACTTGGGTATTACGGTTACGGACAGTTTAAAAGATTTCTTTAAAGAAATTATGGACCTTTCCTATACCGCAGGAGTAGAAGAACAATTAGATAAAGTAGCCGAAGGCAGCCAAAAATGGGTAAATTTACTGTCTGATTTTTACGGCAATTTTAAACAGGAACTGACCGAGGCAGACAAAGGGATGCAACGCCCCGCCGCCAAAGAAACGGACGAAAAATGTCCGATTTGCGGAAAAATGATGCTTAAAAAGAGAAGCCGCTTCGGTGAATATCTGGTTTGCAGCGACCCGGAGTGCAAGGGCAAAATTAATTTGACTAGTTCCGGCGAAAAGGTCCAACCCGAAAAGACAGACGAAGTCTGCGACAAATGCGGTGCGCCAATGGTTATCCGCACGGGCAGAAGAGGAAAATTTTTGGCCTGTTCGGCTTACCCCAAGTGCAAAAATACATATTCCTTGGATGCCGAGGGCCACAAGGTGGCTTCCACAGGCCCGATTGTTACGGACCGATTGTGCGAAAAATGCGGCAAGCCGATGGTTTTACGCACTTCCAAACGCGGGGAATTTTTAGGTTGCTCCGGTTACCCAAAATGCAAAACCATTGTAACGGTAACACCCGAGGAAATCGCACAGATTAAAGAGGCGCACGCGGCCAAAACGGCCCAGGCAAAGTAATGAGGTAAGCAATATTATGGAAGAGTGGATTAATGCGTTTTTAAAACGCTTGGAAAACAAAAATTTTTCGCTCCACACTATCCGTGCGTACCAGGCGGACTTGCAAGAGTTTTTGGCCTTTTTTAAAGCGCGGAAGCAAAATGACTTAAAATATTTTACTTCCGCAAATATCCGTTCTTTTTTAGCCGCATTACAAACACATGCGGCCCCGGCCCGCAATACCGTTTTGCGCAAGATTGCATCCCTGCGCAGTTTTGCGGCCTTTTTATTGGCGCAGGATAAGTTGGAGCGCAACCCGTTCAAACTGCTGCCCGCGCCCAAACGGCAAAAACTGTTGCCCAAATTTTTATCCTTAACGGAAACGGACCGCTTGTTAGACACCGCCGCCCACAGCAAACATTTTGCCGCGCGGGATAAGGCACTTTTTGAACTAATGTATTCCAGCGGTTTGCGCCGTAGCGAAGTAACGGGCCTGCGCATAAAAGACGTGGACTATTTTAACGGGCTTGTTAAAGTGTTCGGTAAGGGAGCCAAGGAACGGTTAGTACCGGTAACGGACGAAGCGTTAAATGCGTTAAAAATTTATTTGGCCCAGCGCAAAAATCCACAGCCGGATGATGCGCTCTTTTTAAACAAAAACGGTAAACCGCTCACGGGCGACGGACTTGCGTATATTTTTAAAAATACGGCTATCCGGTCGCACTTGGCGCGCAAAGTTACTCCGCACAGTTTAAGGCACTCGTTTGCCACCCATTTGCTCAATAATGGCTGTGATTTAAGAAGTTTACAAGAAATGTTAGGACATAAAAGTTTAGCGGCTACGCAGGTTTATACCCACGTATCGCTTGAAAAATTAAAGAGCGTGTATAACCACGCGCACCCGGAAAGCAAGGAGAATTTATGATTGGCGTAGGCGTAGATATCGGCGGAACATTTGTTAAATTATTCGTAATGAACGAACACGGGGAAATCTTCCGTAAAGAAAAAGTTGAAACAGATTATTCCAAGGGTTCCAAAGGCTTTATTGCCCAAATCGGCGATTTTATTAACGGTATCCAAAAGGAATTTGCCGACCAGCGAGTAGCCGTAGCCGTGGGCGCGCCGGGAGACGTGGATAACCAAAACGGTGTGCTGCGCTACAACCCTAACTTAAAATTTAAAGACGTTGCCGACTGGCCGATGGCGGAACAACTGTTTAAACATACCGGCATCCGCCCCGTTATTGCTAATGACGCCACATTAGCCGCTTGGGGTGTGTACGAAGCCGATTTAAAACGCCAAGGAACAAATGTTTTAGTTGTTACACTGGGAACGGGCGTAGGCGGCGGGATGATTATCAACAAAGAACTCTATCAAGGCTCCAATGGTACGGCGGGCGAAATCGGGCACACGAAAATTGCCGATTTAACCACCGGCCCCTTATGCGGGTGCGGGGCGCGCGGCTGTTTGGAAGCGTTTGTCGGCACGATTGGCATTAAACGCCGGGTCTATGAAGCCATTGTGGATTACCCCGATTCCATATTGGCAAAAATGGTAAAAGAAGAAAGTGATTTTAAAATAGAAATCGTTTCACGCGCCGCCGAAAAGGGCTGTAAGGCCGCTTTAAAAGTGTGGGAGGACACCGGGTATTACTTGGGTGTCGGCCTTTCCAACTTTATGCTGGTATTAGACGTAGATACTATTGTCCTGACGGGCGGTGTTTCCGGTGCGGCCAAATATTTTATGCCCGCAGTCAAACGCGTATTGGATGCCCAGCCGTTCAAAACGCCATTTAAACGTTTAAAACTGCTCGTATCGCAAAACCCCAATATAGGCGGAGTGGGAGCGGCCATGTATGCCATTTACCACGCCCAAAAAGAAAATTTACAATGAAACGCTTTTCTCTTTTCTTTCTGCTCGTTTGCTTGCATTATGCCGTTCCCGCGTGGGGCTTAGACAATGTTTTGCCCGCGCCGGACGACAAGGCCTTTGTCTATTTTACGGCCGATAAAGCCACCGTGGAACCTGATAGCAAAAAGGTAAATCTCTCTGGCAATGTAACCGTTATTCAAAAAACACAAGACGGTAAAAAACGTACCGTAACGGGTGAAAACATTTCACTGGACCAAGCCAATACACAAATTACATCTGTCGGCCCGATGAAGGTAGAGGACGGATTGGGCGGAGTATTGGAAGGAAATAACATTTCCGTCAATTATACAACCAAGGATTTTACCGCTGAAAATATTTCTACGGAATACCCCCCCTTGCGTATTCTGTCCGCCAAGGAAATTTCCTCGCAAAAAGGCAAACAAACCTTACGCGGGGCTACCGTAACTTGCTGTGATAAGGCCGACCCCCACTATACACTTTCCGTTGGGAAATTAACGGTTTCGCCGCAAAAGCGCGTGTTTGGCACTAATGCCGTACTGCGTTTGGACGGATTTCCCGTATTTTATCTGCCTGTATTTTGGCGTTCGCTGGACTCCCAAAAACCCTGGACCACTTATGTAGAGTTTACCCAAAGCAACAAAACAGGCTTTGGTATTATGACGTCCACCGTTTTCCAACCTTTTTTGCAACTGCGCCCCAAACTGAATTTGGACTACTATACCAAGTCTTCTTTTGGCTTTGGCGGTGAACTGACGGCTGTACAGTCTGACACCTTGCGCGGGAGTGCCGAAGCGTATTATATTAACGACAAAGCCGATAATGCCGATTTGGACCTTGCCAGCACAAAGCGTTGGGGGGTGCAGGGCGGCTACTGGTGGGAGATGTACGATTCCTCCGACCATTTCAACAACCCCACCGGCGCGTTGTACCAGTTCCAGACGCAGTTCCGCACGGTGTCCGACCCGTATTTTTATGACACTTTCTTCCGCGGCAACCCATATATCTTTATGCCGGACCAGGAAACAAACTTCTCCTTGGCGCGCCAAACCCGCCGTTCTACCCTGCGCGTGAGTTACCAGCAAAAGGATATTTTTGATTGGAATAAAAAAGAATTTATGGCGGAAAAACGCGTGCTGCCGGAAATCAAATATACCTTGCTGCCGTTTAATGACCCGTTGTTAAAGGCCGCGCACCGTTTGGAAATGGATTTTAACAACACTTCTACCTTGCAATACAAAAACGGTATCCCTAATGAAGAAGGCCCTTACCAGCGCCAAGCACACGCCAAGTGGACAACCGAAAAATCCCTGCGCCTTTCCCGCGCGCTGACGTTTACACCGCAGGTATTTTACGACCAGACCGTTACGTTTTCCGATAAGCAGTATAAGAACAGCAAAGACGCTTGGGTGGGGCGAATCGGCACGGAACTCAATATGCAGACCCATACCTTTTTGGGCACCACAGATTTCGGTTATCAATTTACCAAACGCCTTTCCACGGGCACTATATCCTCTGACCAGATATCGCCCGATAAAGGTATTGAAAAGAACCGCCTGTATTTAACCAACTATTACCGCCCGACTTTCAATACCTATGTCCGCTTTAAAACCGGGTTTGACCTCTCCGATTACACATACAGTTTAAAAGACGGATTTGGTTATGAACAGAATTGGAACCACTTAAAATCCCGCGTGGAACCGTTCTTGTTGGAGTGGGGCTACAACTCGCCGGACGGCACAGTAAATTTCTTTGTGCAGGACCAATACGATTTGGAGGAAAAAAACGTCAGTTTTATCGCCCAGTCTAACTTTATCTATAAAAACCAATTAATCGGGCTTGGCCTTAACAATTTCGCTGACTATGTTGACCCCGGCTCCAAATATGAAACCAATTCCGACCGCTACACCGTTACTACCACCTGGGGCATCCGTCCTGCCAGCGGGAAATGGTTGGCGGATTTGGGGATTGATGCCGTATTGTTCCGGGGGAGTTTAGTCGGCTTCAACAAACTCGTCCGCGTCTCGCGTGATTTTCACGATGCGCGTGTAGAATTTACCGTGCGCGACCGAAACAAAAACTTATCGTTTGCGTTCCGCATTAATATTTTGTGCGGGGGCGACAAACGCGCCCAAGCCCAACTGCCGGAAGACACCTATTGGTATCCGTGGCGCGGGCAGAGAGATCTAAGAGATTAAAAATGGCTAATCCGTTAATATATCACAAACAAGGTTGGATAGAAGTAATCTGCGGGTGTATGTTCTCCGGCAAGACGGAGGAACTCATCCGCCGCGTGCGCATTGCGCTAATCGCCCGGCAAAAGGTACAATTGTTTAACTCCAAGATTGACACACGCTACGGCATTGACAGTATCACCAGTCATAACCAAAACAAAGTAGCGGCAACTTGTGTAAAATCTTCGGCGGAAATTTTGCCGCTTGTAGAAAAAGACACGCAGGTTGTCGCAATAGATGAGATTAATTTCTTTGATTTTGGTATTGTAGAAGTATGTAACAAACTGGCTCATGCGGGCAAGCGTGTAATTGTAGCCGGGTTGGATACCGACTATCGCGCCGAACCGTTTGAAGTAACGGCCGCACTTTTAGCACAGGCCGAATACGTTACTAAAAACCTGGCAGTCTGCACCAAATGCGGCAACCCGGCCAGTTTTACGCAACGTATCAGCAAGGATAAAAAGCGCATTGTAGTAGGCACTACGGATGCTTACCAAGCCCGTTGCCGCCGTTGCTACAAAAAACCGCGCAAATAAGGGATTTGTGGCCGTTAAACGCATTTTAAATGCGAGCGGCTTACATAAAAAGGAGAAAACTATGAACGCACCATATATTGGGTTCTGGAAACGCGCCGTCGCCTTTGTGATTGACGCTATTTTAGTTAGTATTCCGCCAGCCGTCATTTGTATTCCGTTGATGGTTTGGCAAGGTGTAAAAATCGGCCAAACCGGCGCTGATGCTCTCAGCGGGCCGGTTTTTATGTTGCTTGCCACTTATTTTTTGTACCAAGTGTTGGCTATGGTCTGCTATTGGCTGTATTTTGCTTTGTTGGAAAGCGGTGCCAAACAGGCTACTTTCGGCAAACGCATTATGGGCATTAAGGTAATCGGAAAAGACGGCGGGCGCATCGGTTTTGGACGTGCGACGGGCCGCACTTTTGCCAAAATCTTGTCTTATATTACTCTTTACATCGGCTATATTATGGCAGGGCTTACCAACCGCAAACGCGCACTGCACGATTATATCGCGGAAACTTACGTCGTCCGTGCGGACTTTCAGCCCGGAGATGAACTGCCCGATACGCCGTCCCACCCGTGGTGGCTGGCTATTATCAGCCTTTTGCTGATTGTGGGGATGGGTTCCTTGATGTTGCTTGGGTTGTTAGCGCAGGAAAATCCTGCCACCAAAGCAGGTCAAGCCGTTATTATGATGCAGGCCTTTGACGAAAATGCCGAAATGGAAGATATGGAAATCAACGATATCTGGTACTCCCAAGACAAAGACGGCATTAGAGCCACCTTTGAAAACGGGGACGATTCTTACACCCTCTTTTTGCCCAAAGGCGCCAAAGAGGTTTGCTGCGAGGATTACCCCAACGCCGATTGCGAGGAAACGGGACTTTCCGTCTGTAAGTATCCGTCTGTAAGTAATAAATATTTGCTGTGATATAACCGCTCCCGGCTCTTTGGCTGGGGGCGGTTTTTTTGTACCAATAAAAAACCCCGGGCTGGCGTGGCTCCGGGGCTTTGGATTATTTTCCAACCAAATTAAAAACTCCAATGGGGTGTAAAAGAGTCGCCTTTTAAGTCCGCAAGCAGGTGCGGCGCGCTGCCGTCCATATCCATCATATACAACTGGCGTTTTCCGTTGCGCGTGGTGGTAAAAGCAATAAAGCGTCCGTCGGGAGACCACGTCGGGTCCTCGTTGGAACCGGCGTCGGTCGTCAGGCGGCGGATTTGCGTGCCGGTTAAGTCCACCAAAAAAATATCCATCGGGTGATAGGGCGATTCGCGGCCCGTGAAAACAATCCACTCCCCGGTAGGCGACCATTGGGGGCTGTCGGACCAGTTAAAGGTTTTCGTCAAGGGACGGGTTTCGCCGGTGGCAAGTTCCATTACATAAATCTGCGGATTGCCCGCGCGGTTAGATACAAAAGTAATATATTTTCCGTCGGGTGAATAGGACGGGGAACCGTCCACCGAGGCCTTGTTGGTAATGCGGGTTTTGGAGTGCGTTTCCAAATTATAAATATAAATGCTTGGGTTAGTTCCGCCGGAACTGGTAAAGGCCAGGGCCTTTCCGTCGGGGGAAACACCACCGATAAGCGACAATCCACCACGGATAATTACCGGGGCAATTTTCCCAGCGCGCAAGTCAATCGCAAAAATATCCGGGTTTTTATATTTATAAGTGGTGTAGAAGATTTTGCCGTCCTTAGACCAACGGGGCAAAATAGCAATACTTTTATCGTTGGTCAATTTTTGTAAATTTTCGCCGTCATAATCTACCACATAAATTTCTTTGTGGCGGGTAGAATTATTGGCAAAAGCAATTTTGGTATCGGCGATACCGCGCTTTCCCATTAAAGCGGCAACAATTTGGTCCGAAGCGATATGTGCCAGCCTGCGCAGACTGCTTTCTGTGCCTTTAAAAGCCTTGGCAAATACGGCGGTGCGGGTGGAAATATCGTAAACGTAAATTTTAATCGTAAAATACGGTGCCGCATAGGTAATATCACCCGCCAATAAATAACTGGCGTGGGCGGCGCCCCATTGGTTTAACTGTTGGCTTAAATGTTGGGAATTAAAGGACGGTCCGTCCTCTGTAACATCAAAATAGCGGGCAAACAGCAAATCTGCGCGCATTACGTCGTGCACTAACACGGCGGCCGGCTGGGCTTTTTCATCTGTAAAGCGGAAAGGCGGCATACCGATAGCGGGCAAGCGTTTATCCCCCACCGAGGTAATACCGATATACACATCCGTCTTGGGCTGGGCCGCTATTACGCGCCCGGCAAAAGAAATAAGAACCCCTGCAATAAGTAAAAGGGAAAACAGTTTTTTCATCATAGGAATAAAAGGCACCGCGTGTTACACGCTTTTATTTGATTTTAGCCAACTCGGCTTTGGCTTTTTTAGCCTCGGGAGAAGCCGGGAAATCTTGCACAACAGAGGACAAATAGCGTTTGGCTTCGTCTTTTTTGCCAAGAGGCACAATGGACAGCGCATATTTCAAACGCGCCGACGGAATGAACTTGCTTTTGGGAAATTTTTGCAACAAAGTAGCATAGGCTACTGCGCCGGATTTTGTCTGCCCGGCAGCAATATACGCATCACCCATATACATATAGGCCTGTTCAACATTTTCGCTGTCCGGATATTTGGAAGTATAGAGTTTAAAGCCCATAGCTGCCGGTTCGTAAGCGCCTTTATCCAAGTGGCTTTTTGCTTCGGCAAATAAATCCGAGGGCAACAAGGCCGCGGGCTGGGCGGTTTGCGCTTTTTCCGCCTGAACGGCAGGCGCCGTGCGGACAGAAACGGATAAATCGTCCAATTTTGCCGACAACTTGTTAATTTGCGCATCTACCTGGGCCAAATTTTCGTTGGAAGCGGACAAATTGCTATTGAGTTCGTCCATTTTCCCGGCGAGTTCGGCCTGGTTAGACTGCATTTGCACAATCGTAGCGTTGAGTTCCTGCAACTGCAATTTGAGCGTACTCATATCCCGCTCGCTGGCGATGCAGCCGGACAATAAAAAGCCCGAACCTGCCATAAAAAGTAGTTTTGTAACATTTTTCATTTTGGGTCCGGGCTCCTTATTCAAAACAAGCGATTAGTTGACTTTCAGCAACGTATCGGCTCTGCGGTTTTGCGCCCAGCAGGACTGGGTGGCTTCGTAGCAGACCGGTTTTTCTTCGCCGTAAGATACGGTGGTAATGTTAGCGGCGGGAATACCGAGGCGCACATAATACGCTTTCACTTCGTCGGCGCGTTTTTGTCCGAGGGCAATGTTGTAAGCGATAGTGCCTCTGTCGTCGCAGTTACCTTCTACGGTTACTTGGTAGGAAGCGGCAGACGCGGCGGCTTTAATGGCTTTCACGTTGGCTTCTACAATTTTGCGGGCATCGGAGGACAGGTTATATTTGTCCAAAGCGAAATGCACCACACCCAAAGAAACTTCCTGGGCGGGAACTTCCGTTACCGTTTCGGTTTCTTCAATTACCATTTCGGTACCGGCACCGGCAGTCAGGTCGGCATTGGCGTCATCTTTTACGTTCTTTTTGCAGGCGGTCAAGCCGGCGGCCAAGGCCAGAACCAAAACAACTCTGAGTAAGTTTTTCATTTCTTTCTCCTAATAGGTATTTACTTCTACACATAAATAATAGCAACTTTTAAACCCCCGGGTCAAACAAAATCCCCCTCTTGTGCGCTATATTTATGGTTGTTTTTATGGTAGCGTTTTACGCGCCTTTTGGCACAGTTTGTTTTGGGTTAGTTGTTGTGGATAGCAAACAGGATAAATTTGTTATAATAAATACATAACTTTACGGCAAGGAGAAGGGCTGTTATACGGGCCTTGCAAGCCCCGTTACAATTTTGAATCTGTTTTTGGCGCCCCGCAAGGGGTAAGCTTTTGAACATTCAAAGGCATACGCTAATCCAAAAGCAGCACGTTATAGGCACAATCCGGGCGGACTAATTACCCGCGCGGGTTGTGCCGAGTGCTTTCCGTTTATTTAAACGGAAGGCCACGGCTGTTTTACTTGGGTTATTAGCGTAGCTCATCTATAACAGCCGTTTTTTATTGCCAAACGGGAGCAGACAATGAAACAAGGCTTTACCTTAATTGAATTATTAGTAGTGGTACTGATTATTGGTATTTTGTCCGCGGTGGCCGTACCGCAATACCAACTGGCGGTGGATAAAGCCCGCTTTACGGAAATGCAAATAATCGGTAAAAAATTAAGCGAAATGATAGAACTCTATTACCTTTCCACCGGAAAATACCCCGACTACTGGGCCGATTTGGACATTACCATACCGGGATGTACGGAAACAAAAAACCCGCAATTTGATATGACTTGTCAGAAAAGCCGTTGGGACCTAAATCCGGACTCTTTTACCGGGTGGGATAGTTTAACCCGTTCCGGGAAGGCCGACGCAAACGGCGCCTTTAATCCTGACGGAAACAACCTGATATATTTCTACTATTTTGCATATGCCGACCACAATACAGAGAATTTGGGTGGCAAAACGGCATGTATGGGAGTAAGTGAAAGGGGCAAAAAACTCTGCAAAAACCTGTGCGGAGCTAATTTTTGCTATTTGGAATAATACCCATCATCCCCGAGGATTTGGCTATTCTACAATAAAGGTCATTCTGGAAGGTTTCTGTCCAGAATCTATTCCTCATTTAATAACAACAGCCCCTGTGCTTCAACTTTCCAGGATAAGACCACAGAAAAAGCCGGCCCGGGAAAGGGGCCGGCTTTTAAACTTTTTAAGGCGGATACTTACGCGAGCAATTTGCCTAACAACTGGCTGATAATGCGCGGGTTGGCCTTGCCTTTGCTGAGTTTCATCACTCCGCCCACCAACGCACCGATAGCGGCCTTGTTGCCTTTTTTATAGTCCGCTACGGCTTTGGGATTGGCCTCAATGGCGGCCTTGGCCCAAGCCTCTAATTGGCCTTCGTCGCTCACCTGCACCATACCGCGTTTTTGCACCACAGCGGCCGGGGCTTCGCCTGTTTTCCAAATTTCGTCAAACACCTCGCGACCCTGTTTACGGTTGATTTTTCCGCTTTCCACCAGTTCCAACAGTTCCGCCAAGCGGGCTGCCGGAATAGGAGAATCTTGGATTTCCTTCTTTTCGGCATTTAATACACCTAATAAATCCGTTTGAATCCAGTTGGAAGCCGTCTTTAAAGATACTTTCCCGCCCTTTACCACTTCTTCAAAATAGGCGGCAATTTCGCGGGAACTTGTCAGCACCCCCGCATCATAAGCGGACAACCCCGCCTTCATAAAGCGCGCTTCCTTGGCGGCCGGCAGTTCGGGCATATTAGCCTTTACGTTTTCCAGCCAGTCGTGCTGTAACACCACCGGCGGCAAATCCGGCTCCGGAAAATAGCGGTAATCAAGCGCGTCCTCTTTGGAACGCATCGGCTTGGTAACCAATTCTTCTTTATCCCACAGACGGGTTTCCTGCTTTACCTGTCCGCCCGCGTTCAAAAGTTCCGTCTGGCGGTTAATTTCGTAGTTAAGCGCATCGCGAACGGCTTTAAACGAGTTTAAATTTTTGATTTCCGCGCGCGTGCCGAATTTTTCCTGCCCTTTGGGGCGTAAGGAAATGTTTACGTCCACACGCAATTCGCCTTTTTCCATATCGCAGTTAGAAGCACCTACCCAACGCATCAAGCGTTTGATTTCGGTTAAATAAGCATATGCTTCGTCCGGCGAGCGCAAATCGGGCATAGACACGATTTCCAAAAGCGGGCAACCCGCACGGTTGTAGTCCACTAAGGAGTGGTCTGCAAAGTGGGAAGATTTGGCGGCATCCTCTTCCAAGTGGGCGTGGTGAATACCGATGCGCTTTTTCTGTAAATTTTCTTTGGGGCCGAACGTAATCTCAATATAGCCGGCGCCATTAATCGGTTCTTCGTTTTGGGTAATCTGGTAACCTTTGGGCAAATCAGGGTAAAAATAATGTTTGCGCGAAAACGAAGAAGTCTCGTTCGTTTTGCAATTCATACTCAGCCCGGCGCGTACCGCCAGTTCCAAGGCACCCTCCGTTAACACAGGCAACACGCCCGGATGCCCGGCACAAACGGGACAAATAGCGGTGTTAGGCTTCGTATCATCTCCCACACCGTTGGGGCAAGAACAAAACAACTTGGTTTTGCTTCCGAGTTGGACGTGTATTTCCAACCCGATAACAGGTTCAAATTCAGTATTCACGATAATCTCTCCTAAATTATTATAATATCAAATATGGTTCATCTTTTTAAGCCCACTTCTTATTCTTTCGGAGCCGCGCT
Source organism: Candidatus Avelusimicrobium fimicolum (assembly GCF_021632165.1). Lineage (NCBI taxonomy): Bacteria > Pseudomonadati > Elusimicrobiota > Elusimicrobia > Elusimicrobiales > Elusimicrobiaceae > Candidatus Avelusimicrobium > Candidatus Avelusimicrobium fimicolum. Next base: position 35,648 of record NZ_JAJWTS010000003.1, on the reverse strand, counting down.
GGCTGTGGGGGCCACTCTGGCGTGGAAACTGGTATCGTTTGCCAACGCGCTTTTGATTGCGCTCTACTTCGGTGCGGGCAAAACGACCGACGTTTATTTTTACCTCATTATGATAATGGGCTTCGGCCTTACGTTTTTACAGCGGATGAACGCCGCCGTCATTATCCCGGAAGCAATGGCGCAAGACACCCAAACGCCCAACGGCGGGAGGGCGCTTTTAAATGTCTTTTTATATTTTTATATTTTGCTGGCTGTTTTATTAACGGCGGCAGGTTTTTGCTGTCCGGTGGCTCTTGGCAAACTGCTTTCCCGTTTTGACCTAGCCCAACTGACCGCAGAACGCGGACTGATTTCGCTTGGCTTTTTATTATTCGGTCTGCAACTGTTGGTGGCCTATTTGACCGCGGTTTTGGAAATGTACCGCCGCTTTACGGCCGCCCTTTTCACCCCGTTAAATGCCCTGCTGCCTCTTGTTTGTCTGCTGTGTTGGGGGCGCACTTGCGGTGTAGTGAGTATGATATACGGCTTTTTGGCAGCCAATGCGGTGCAAGCGGCTGTTTTTTTGTGTGTGCTCAAAAATGAACTGCACTGGTCTTTTACCGCGTGGGGCACAAGCGGGTGGCACAAAAAACTGACGGCAAACCTCGTTAGCAACCAAGCCATTGAACTGGCGAACATTATCAGCAGCGTTCTTCCGCTCTATTTATTAAGCGGTCTTTCCGCAGGAATGGTAAGCGCGCTGAACTATGCGCGCCAACTGGCAGATTCTCCAACCGAAATTTTTACGCTCCGCGTTACCAATGTTTCCAAAATCCAACTGACTGAAAGTGCCGCACAAAAAAATTGGACCCAACTAAACCGGGATTTTTTAACCACCCAGCACTTTGTGCTTTTTTTGCTTACGCCGCTAGCGGTATTTACCTGCTTTTACGCGCCGGAGATTATTTCTCTTTTCTTTGAGCGCGGAAATTTCACGCAGCAGGACGCCCACAGCGCCGCCAACTTTCTGCGCCCGTTAATGGCAATGATGTGGTTTATGGGGCCGATTTTAATGCAAAACAATGTGGTGGCGGCGGGAAGAAAGGTAAAGGAAAGTCTGCCCTATGCCCTCACGGGAATTATTTTATTTATTGTGTTGGTTCCGGTTACGATGCAGATATTTGGGGCGTATGCGTATCCTTACACGCAAGCGGGGTGCTGTACGGTAAGTTTATTTATTAATTATTTACTCTTTAAAAAGCATTTTCCGCAAGTAGAGTATATCTATTCCCTGCGTGCGGCGGCGCGCTTGACGGCCGTCAATATTTTGGCCCTTTTTCCATCGGCCTTATATGCGTTTTTCGGGCCGCGCACCCATGCTTTTTTTACACTTCTTTTCGGCGGACTTATCTTTTTGGCATCACTTTGGTTTTTGTCCAAGAAAAGCGGAGACTGGACTCTTTTTACGCGACAATTTAAAAACCACTTTTAGCGGGGCCCAGCAATTTTTTAAGCGCTTTTAATACATCTTGTGCGCGCACAGCTTCGGTACAAGGGGCCGCCTTATGCCCCAGCGGGCAAGCAAACATCCAATCGGGCGTACTCCACATACATCCGCCGCACGGTCCGGCGGCCAAATTAATATTTTTAGCATAGCCGAAAAATTCCCGGTTCGTCGGACCAAAAATCACGACACTTTTTACGTCTAAATACTGGGCCAGTTGGACGAGTCCGCTCTCCGTATCAATATGCGCTTTGGCTCCTTGCAAGAGGGACGGAACATCCAAAAGTGTTGTTTTACCCACCAGGTTAAAATCGGCTTCTTCATACACCGGGCTGTTTTTTCCTCCCAGTTGCACGAGTTTAATTTGGGGAAATGCACGCTTAAACAAGCGGAAAAATTCGCACCAGCGCACCGCCGGCCAAGCGCGCGTGGGGCGGTTTTTCCCCACAACTTGTGCAGAACTGGTACCGTCGTGAAATGTAACATAGGACACACCGGACAAACCGTATTTTCCCAAAATTTTAGTTTCCGTTTTTAACCGGCGCGTTTCTTCGTGCGGCAAGGCAAGCCCGCCCGTATAAGAGAGCAAATCAAACCGCCGCCCGCCAGAGGCATATAGCCAACGGCCCAGAGCGGTTTCCGTCAAAAATGGGTCTTCAAGCAGTTCTCCCAAATTTTTTTGGGCTTCCTGCGCGCGCTCAAATGCCGGGAGAAAGGTAGGAGCCAACTGTGCAATACGCGCCGCATCTGCGTACCAGAATTTGGCCGTCAAACACACCTGAACGGACAAATCATAATCTGCCCAAGAAATGTTACCGTCTGTCAAAATAGTCGTTTTTTTGTCGGCCCCGAACAATGTTTGTGCTACATCCGGCAGTTGGGCATAAATAAAAAATTCCGCGTGGGGCATTTGCTCCCGGTAGGCCAGCACCAGCCGCCGAGCACAAGCCCCGTCGCCCAGGCCTCCGGCTAACCAAAACAGTACGCGCAACTTATCGCCCGGTTGAACCGTGCGTCCGCCGTGGCGGTATTTAGCAAGCCAATTTTTTTTGACCCGGCTCCATTTCATCGCCCAGCGAACTACGCGGCTATCCCTTCCGCGCAAATTAAGAGACTGTTTTAAATCTAACAAACCGATTTTAATATGCGGCTCTTCAAAATTCATTTTACGGCTTCCTTACATAATTTTTCGTAGGCATCCAAATAGTTCGCAAGCGAAAAACGCTCCGTTACCAACTTCGCCTGCGCCCCGAAGGCGGCCCGCATTTCTTCATCCGCCATCAGTTCGGCAAGTTTAGCAGCCAGTTGGTCGGTATGGTTTTGCTTGACCAAAAAGCCGTCTGTGCCGTTGCGGATAATAACATCCGGCCCTGTGCAGGCAAAACTGACCGCCGGCAGTCCCGCCGCCATTGCTTCTAATAAAACCATTGGAAACCCCTCTGCGCGGGAAGACATTGCATATAGGTCCGCGTGTTGGTAAACGGACGCCAAGCCTTTTATGGGCGGAACAAATTGCACACCGGCCTGCACATCAAGCGTATCCGCCAGCCCCTTTAATTCCGCTTCGTCCGGACCGCCGCCAATTAAGCACAAACGCCAATTTGGAAAATCGTCGCATATGCGCCGCCAAGCCTGCAACAAGCGGTCAAACCCTTTTTGTTTAACCAGACGGCCCACAGCCAGTACATATTTTTTACCGGGTTCTAAAAAAGCGGGGCGCGGATATTTTTGCGTATCTGCGGGCATTGCGGGATTATAAACTACGCTGGCGCGCCACTTGGGAAAATACATTGCCAAAAACTTGCGGTCCCGCTCTGATAATACGGTTACACGGCTGGCGCGCGCTAATAAAAAATTACGCAAAATCTGCCACTTACGCGAATATTCCAAGTGCCGCACGTCCAAATGGTCTGCATAGATATACGGCACGCGTAAGAGCCAACAGGCGGCTAACACGCTAATTGTCATAAAACTAATGACCACATCCGGGCGCGTATCGGCCACCGCGCGCATCAAACGCCACAAGCGGGGAAAACTGCCCCAAAATCCGGACTCTTTAAACGCGCCCAAATGCTCCCGCACGCGCAGCACAGAAGCAGGAGTTTGGTAAAAATCCGGCACCGAATCATCTAATGTCAGCAGTGTTACTTGATGTCCCCGCGAGGCAAGCCCCGCGCACAAATACGTCATTACGCGCTCTGCTCCGCCGCCGCCCAAGGTCCCTATCACACAAGTAATACGCACGGTAAACTCCTTATAAAAAGCCCGGCTTTAAAAACCGCCGGGCACAAATTAATAAAGCAACTGCGCAAACGCACAGACAAAATCTTCAAACGGATATTTGTCTTTTAGTTTGCTGGCTTCCACGGCCAGGCCTACACGCTTGCCCCAATTTACCATTAACTCATCCAGAGCAACTGTAAACGGCTCTTCCTCGCCCGCGTTGACGATAAGGCCGTTAATACCATTGGACACCAATGCTGTAACAGGGGCTGACTCGCACGCCACGCACGGAAGTTTGCTCGCCATAGCGTCTAGCAAGATATCGGCTTCCGCCGGATTCAAAGCCGGATAGGCAAAAATATCTGCGTTGCGCAACAGGCTATATACATCCGTTTGCGCGGGCACAATTTCGGTACTGGCCTGCAAATGGTTTTTGGTAATAAATTTTTGCAAGGCCGTCTTTCCTGTGCCGTCGCCCACAATCGTTAAGTGCCAGGTGGTATGCGCCGGAGCCAAGCGCGCCCAAGTTTTCAGTAAGTTATCAAAACCGCTTTCCTTCACCAATTTGCCCACAGCCACAATGTTATTTTCCTTTTTAAAGCAGGCGGGCTTGTTGTAATTATAATGTTCCACCCATACGGCAGGATTGGTAACTTCGTGTACTTTCAGGCCGGAATAAGTTTTTTTATTAAGAGGCTTATCCGAGGTTTTAATAACAAAAACCTGTTTGGCTTTTTTGAGCAAACTCTTTTTGTCTTTGGACGGCTTATCCTCTTTAAAACTCTCGTTTTCGGCATAAGCAAACGGCAGCCCCGCTTCTTGCGCCGCCGCACAGCCGGACAAATTCATAAAAGAAATAACAAAATCGGCGTGTTCTTTTTTAAGCATACCCGCCAAAGTTTTTGGCTTGGCTGATGCGGCATATTCATAAACGGGCAAACCCGTACCGGCTTTCAACTTACCCTTTACGCAGGCTAATGAAACCTTAAACCCTTTTTGCTGTAATTCTTCCCCTAATTTTACCCCCAGGCGGGTGGCGGTAAAGTTTTTATTCCCGCCAATAAAAATAAATACGTTCATTTTTTCCTCCTAACATAAACCCTATATGCAATTCTTTTCTATTGTACATAAAAAATGAGCATAAAAAAACCGCCCGGAAAGGGCGGTAATCATAAAAAACATTGCGGGGACTGGATTTGAACCAGTGATCTCAAGGTTATGGGCCTTGCGAGATACCAGGCTTCTCTACCCCGCAATGTTATTATAACACTTTGGGACAAGAAAAGCAAATATACATATAAAAGCGGGGCACGGAAATATATCCCCGCCCCGCGCGCAATCACAAATTTCACACCAATAACTATTCTTTAAACATCGGATAGAAATAAATACCCATATACACCGGGTTATCCGTAAAACCTTTTACATTTTTGCGCATTGCCCACAGGCCCGTGGGGTGGACGGTGTAAATCTGCATAGCGTCCTCGTGCATCAGGTTATGCACTTGCTTATACAATGCACTGCGTTTTGCAAAATTGGTTTCCGAAACGGCCTGCTCTATCAGTTTATCTACCTGCGGATTTTTGTACCCTTGCGAAAGGGCATAACGCCCTTGGCTGTGCAAGAACGGAAAATAGAAATTGTGCGCATCAGCATAATCGGCCACCCAACCGCGCGCCCACACCGGCATCTGGCGTTTGGCAGTTTTCTCCAAGAACGACGGCCACGTTACGCCGCGCAAATCAATTTGAAATTTGGGGTTTAAACTTTCCACATTACGTTTTAAAATTTCGCTTGCAATTTGGCGCATATCCCCGCTGGTGTTGTAGGTAATGGTAAATTTAAAACCTTTTTCCCACACTTCTCCGCCCCAAGCCTTTTTAAACAGTTCTTCGGCTTTTTTCAAATCAAAAGAATACTGTTTAAAATTCTTGTCGTATTTTACAAGTCCAGCCGGAGCCGGACCGATAGCACGCTCCCCGCGGCCGCCCATAGATTCCTTTAAAAAAGATTCATAGTCAAACGCATATTCAAAAGCTTGGCGCAAATTTTTATCGGCAAAAAAATCTGCTGGGATACCCTGGCCGTCCAACTTGCCGGAACCAACATCCGGATTGGCCTGCATATTGATATCAAGCGTAAAAAAGATGACCGGGTCCGTGCGCAAACGGGGCAAATTATCGTACAGAGTTACTTCCGGATTTCCCTTAATTTGCTCCGCAAATTTGGTGGAAATTTCCGCCACATCAGCGTCGCCCGTTTCCAGCATTAGGCGCAAGGTGGAAGGTTCGTCCACGGTCAGCATATGGATAAATTTTAATTTAGGCGCGCCCGCAAAATAATTCTCGTTGGCGGACAATGTCAGGCGTTTGGCGGCAATATCCCAGCGCGCCACGCTGAACGGCCCCGAGCCGTTGGCCGCAGCAAAAAAAGGGGAGGAATCTTTGGCAAAGTTATTAAACTTTTTCCACGTTTCTTCCGTACCGTCCCACGCGCCGTGGGATACCGCCCACTCTTTGCTGACAATGTACCCCCACCGTGCCACAATAGAAAGAAACGGCGCAAACGGACGTTTGAGCGTTACCACCACATTATCGCCTTCCACGCGGACGGCATTGGCGGCCTCTTTAAAATCAACTACAATTTCGCCCTTGTCATTACGCGTGGAGGACACACCCAAAATCGGCTCCAACAGCAAACTGGACGGCCCGCCGGATACGTCTGACAGAAGAAAGCGCAACAGGGAATAGCGCACATCCTCGGGGGTCAGGTCTTCCCCGCCTTGGAATTTAATCCCTTTGCGGATGGGAAAAGTATAAGTGCGTCCGTCAGCGGAAATGAGTCCGTTGTCTTTGCTGGGCACCGCCGCAGAAACGGACGGGAGCAAATCGGTCAGCGAGGCTCCGTCAAATTTCAACAGCGTGTCATACACGTTAATTAGCAGACCGTGCGTTACCCCGTCATAAGAATAAACCGGGTCCAGGGATTCCATTTCCCCTTTATGCGCCACTACTAAGGTATCTTTCATATCTTGTTTGGCACAGGCCGAAACCAACAACACGGCTAACAAAAGCAATATACATTTCTTCATTTTTTCCTCACCACATACGCGGCGCCTTTTTTATTACACAGCCACGCTTTTGCAAATTCCCGCGCATCATAGGCGCGTAAAACCAAATCTTGTTTTAAAGCGGCCGGGTCCGCCACCAAAACCTTACCGTCTTTCCAGCCTCTAATTAAGACCAAATGTCCCGGAGTATGCTCTATGGCCGCGCCCGCGAGTTCCCCGCGGTTATAGCCGATACTGGCCACCACCAAAGATTTTTCCGTTACAAAATCTTTCAATTCATCCAACACACTAAACCGCCGGACATATGCTTCCGCTCCGCGCGACGAAGCCGCGGCTACGTTAAATACCCAGTTACCGAAAATGCCCGCCGTTTGGTCAAAGACTTCGGGCAACAAATCTTTTAAAGCGGTTTTAAAGCCCAACGCATTTAATGCCATACAAAGCGATGTCGGACTGCAAATACGGCGGCGGTCCGGGTGATTTTGCTCCATTTGGGAAATCGGTTCTATTCCGCGAGCAAATGCACCCGCCGGCAGGCGCGAGGCACTTTTTTCATCATACGAGAAAGAAGCCCCCACTGCCGTTGCGGCAAGCAGGGTTATCTCCGCCCCGCCGAATAACTTTAAACGGAACCGGTAGGCCTCTGCCGGGACTGATAAAACCAATTCATCCGTTGCCACACGGGCAAAATGATCCTGTTGCGCCGGGAAACTGCTCTTCATTTTGCCGGACAGAAGCCCTAACTTATAAAACCCGCTCCATTTATCTTTGACGCATACCTGCACTTCCAACAACAGCCAACCGTCCGCAGGGGAACGAAACCCCGCCGACAACACAAGAGAAGAAAAGGGAAAAGATGTTTTAAAAACAAGTGATGTAACCGTTTGGATACCGTCGGCAAAATTTTCTTCCGCTATATCGGCAGGAGAGTGCAAAAGATTGAGAATACAGGAACGCTGCTTGGACATATAAAAACCTTTATCGGGGCACCCGGACTTGAACCGGGAACCTCCCGCTCCCAAAGCGGGCGCTCTACCACTTGAGCCATGCCCCGAATGTGTATATTGTACCAATTTTATGCTAAAAACCCTAACGCTATTTATTTGGAACGGCGCGGAATGCGGTCCGGGGAAAGGACTTCGTGCAAGTGAGAATCCCGCTCTACAAATGTTTCACTTTTCGTAAGAGAAGTGTCATACGGGCGGAATAAAAAGTTTCCGCTAGGCAACAAATCCAACTGTCCCCAGCAAGGTGTTTTCCCCACCTTTAAAAAGGCACTTATTTGCATAATCCGCTTGGTAGGGATACTTTTGGGCGTGGTAAATTCCTGTATGTGCAGTCTTTGAGTGCGGTAATGCGGGGGCAGGAGTCCGCCAACGTGTAGCATAATAGCAATAGGCTTTTCCTCGCTCATAGCAAAACGAACGGCAAAATCCGGATTTTGGGAAAAGTGAAGCACAGGCCAAGCGGTTTGATAATCGTAAGCCTTATTAACGTCAAGCCCGTTTTTAAAGATATTACGCAAATCTTCTCCGTCAGCGTGCAACCGCATTCCACGCAGTAAATCAAACGCGTAGCGCGGAGCCGGATACGGAGTATTGCGCAGGGCGGCATTTTCCTCCCACGGGTTTTCCTGCCATTGGACGGCTTTTAAATCGCGGATAACATACGCCTGCCCCGTAAAGCGCGGAAGCCCATAAATAAGAGCGGCCTGTTCGGGGTGCTCTGCCAGCCAAGAGAGCGCTTGTGGTTTTGATAATTTTTTATGTTTTTGGACCATTGCCACCGCGCGGGAAGCAGCGTGGGAGTCCGCCAATAAAAGATATTTCTGCGGAATAGAAATTTGCGTGATCCCGCCGGGCAAATCCTTAATATGCCAATTAGATAAATGTGTCATGATGCCCGGTTTCAACACACTGGAAGATATTGCCTTTTGCACATCCAAGTGCATAGAAATAACCTTGGCAGGAGGAACGGAAACAAAAGAAGGAACCTGAATCACCGGTCGGACAGGCACTTTAAAAGGAGTTTTAAAGGCACGGGGCACAAACGCGCGCACACTTTGCGCCACAAGCGGACCTGACGCAAAAAAGAAAAACGATAAAACACACATCGCGCGCAGAAACAGGTTCATACTCGTATAGTAGCAGAAAAAAGGCAAAAAGTCATCCCCCGCTACGCGGTGTGGGTGTTTTTCCGTCCTAACGCGGGCAAAGCAGTTTGCCCGCTCTCCCGGAACAAAAAAATAACCGCCTCAAAAAAGGCGGTTTCAAATCTGGTTCCGGTGGTTACTCGGCCACAAGTCCGCTTACTGACGTGCGCGGCTCGCGGCCCCGCCTCGCGGTATTCGCCTTTGCCTGTCCGGCAAAACTCATACATCGCTCCGGCGTTCTCGTCCTAACGCGGGCAAAGCAGTTTGCCCGCTCTCCCGGAACAAAAAAATAACCG